>JAAZHF010000130.1 GCA_012510865.1 Gammaproteobacteria bacterium | reverse complement strand
CGCCATCCTCGCCCGGGTCCAGGAGGGCGTCGAGAAGCCGCGCCCCAAGGTCCTGTTCGAGGCCGGCCAGATGGTCCGCGTGATCGACGGCCCGTTCAACGACTTCAACGGCGTGGTCGAGGAAGTCAACTACGAGAAGAGCCGCCTGCGCGTGGCCGTGCTCATCTTCGGCCGCTCGACCCCGGTCGAGCTCGAGTTCGGGCAGGTCGAGAAGGCCTGACCCGGCCCCTTGGCCGGAGCCGCGGGAGACTGCTATACTGCGCGGCTCCCTGCCCGGAAATGGGCAAGAATCGTACCGGCCGCCGCCCTGGCGGCCTTTGCGCGTGACGACGCGATACCGGGACGCGTGATTCTCGGCCCGATGGGGAGCCTGGCAGGCGTTCGCACCCGGAGAGGACAATGGCAAAGAAAGTCATCGGCTACATCAAGCTGCAGGTCAAGGCCGGGCAGGCGAATCCCTCGCCCCCGGTGGGTCCTGCCCTGGGCCAGCGCGGCCTGAACATCATGGAATTCTGCAAGGCGTTCAACGCCGCCACGCAGAAGCTGGAGCCGGGCCTCCCGATCCCGACCGTGATCACCGCGTACTCGGACCGCACCTTCACCTTCATCACCAAGACGCCCCCGGCGACCATCCTCCTGAAGAAGGCCTCGGGCGTGCAGACCGGCTCCAAGCGCCCGAACACCGAGAAGGTGGGCAAGGTCACCCGCGCCCAGCTCGAGGAGATCGCCAAGGCGAAGGAACCCGACCTGACCGCGGCCGACCTGGACGCGGCGGTGCGCACCATCGCGGGCTCGGCCCGTTCGATGGGCCTGACGGTGGAGGGCTGAGGACATGGCACAGACCAAGCGACAGAAGACCATCAAGGCCGCGGTCGTCCCGGGCAAGGCCTATCCGATCGACGAAGCCCTGAAGATCGTCAAGGACAACAGCACCGCCAAGTTCGTGGAAGCGGTCGACGTGGCCGTGCGCCTGGGCGTGGACGCCCGCAAGTCGGACCAGCAGGTCCGCGGCTCGACCGTGCTGCCGCAGGGCACCGGCAAGTCGGTCCGCGTGGCGGTGTTCGCGCCCGCCGGCGCCAAGGCCGAGGAGGCCCTGGCCGCCGGTGCCGACGCCGTCGGCATGGATGACCTGGCCGAGAAGATGCAGGGCGGCGACCTCAGCTACGACGTCGTGATCGCGACGCCGGACGCCATGCGCGTCGTCGGCAAGCTCGGGACGCTGCTCGGCCCGCGCGGCCTGATGCCCAACCCGAAGGTCGGCACGGTTTCGCCGAACCCGGGCGAGGAGGTCAAGAACGCCAAGGGCGGCCAGGTCCGCTACCGCACCGACAAGGCGGGCATCATCCACTGCACCATCGGCAAGGCGGATTTCGACGCCGAGCGGCTGAAGGAGAACCTGCAGGCGCTGCTTGCCGACCTGGTGAAGGCCAAGCCGGCCACCGCCAAGGGCCAGTACCTGCAGAAGATCTCGGTCAGCTCGACCATGGGCCCCGGCGTCGCCGTGGACCAGGCGACGCTGTCGCTCAAGTAAGAAGGTTTTGAGGGCATCGCCGAAGGCGTGGAGCCGGAGGCGGGCCGTCAAAGACCGCAGGCGCGGCCTGCGTGGCAACGACGACGGGCAGGGATGCTCGAACTGGCATGGATTCGCCGTCGCTGCCGCCGCAGGGCGCTTAATCCTCGAACCGCGAGAGCGGCGACGGGCCTGCGCAGATGGTTGCCGACCCTCCCAAAGATCAAGACGTATCGATCCAGACGGAAAACGGCCACCAACGGGACGCCCCCGGCGTCCCCGGCACCAAGGGAATGGTGCCGCCAAAGGACCGGCCCGGCGCGGACGCGCCAGGCCGGATTGCGAAGTACAGAGGAAGTGCAATGGCTCTCAATCTGAACCAGAAGAAGGAAGTCGTTGCCGAACTGGCCGAGGTCGCCGCGACGGCGCACTCGCTGGTTGCCGCGGAGTACGCGGGCCTGACCGTCGAGCAGCTGACCAGCATGCGGAAGAAGGCGCGCGCCGAAGGCGTGTACCTGAAGGTCGCGAAGAACACCCTGGTCTCGCGTGCAATCGAGGACACCGATTACGCCATCGTCAAGGATGAGCTGACCGGTCCCCTGCTGTACGCCTTCTCGAAGGAAGACCCCGGCGCCGCCGGACGCCAGATCAAGGAGTTCGCCAAGGCGAACGACAAGCTGAAGCCGCGCCTCGTGGCCGGCGGCGGGCAGAAGTACCCGGGCACCCACGTGGATGTCCTGGCTTCGCTCCCGACCCGCTACGAAGCGCTGTCGATGCTGCTCAGCGT
>JAAZHF010000129.1 GCA_012510865.1 Gammaproteobacteria bacterium | reverse complement strand
TCGGCGAATCGATCGACAGGCCAAGGTCGTGCACGCGGCCGTTGCGCAGCGAGTACACCCAGGCGTGCACGGCGAGCTTCTGCCCGCGCGCCCAGGCCTCGCGGACCACGGTGGATTCGCAGACGTTGATCATCTGCTCCAGCGCGTTGAGCTCGCACAGGCGGTCGTGGCGGATCTCGGCGTCGTCGATGGCCTCGATGATCGCGCGGTGCTTGTGCTTCACGTCCTTGACGTGGCGGATCCAGTTGTCGGCCAGGCCGACGCGCTGGCTGTCCAGCGCCGCGCCGACGCCGGCGCAGCCGTAATGGCCGACGACGAGGATGTGCTCGACCTTGAGCACGTCGATCGCGTACTGGATCACCGACAGGCAGTTGAGGTCGGTGTGCACCACCACGTTGGCGACGTTGCGGTGCACGAACACCTCGCCGGGCGCCATGTCGATGATCTGGTTCGCGGGCACGCGCGAATCGGAGCAGCCGATCCAGAGGTACTTCGGGTGCTGGATCTTCGACAGGCGCGCGAAGAAGCCGGGGTCCTCGGCCTCGACGCGCTGTGACCAGATCCGGTTGCGTTCGAGGAGGTCGTGCATTCGGTGCATGGATGTCCCGTGTGTCGCCGGTTGGAGGGCCGCGCTCAGGTCGCGATGCAGACGTTGCGCGGTTCGGTGAAGAAGCGCATGGCCTCGAGGCCGCCTTCGCGGCCGAGGCCGGACTGGCCCATGCCCCCGAAGGGCGTGCGCAGGTCGCGCAGCAGCCAGGCGTTGATCCAGACGATCCCGGCGCGCAGCCCGGCGCCGAAGCGGTGGGCGCGCGCCAGGTCGCGGGTCCAGACCGAGGCCGCGAGCCCATAGTCTCCCGCGTTGGCCATCGGCCGCGCGTGGTCGTCGTCGTCGAAGGGCTGGAGGGTCGCGACCGGACCGAAGATCTCGTCGCGGTTGGTGGCACAGCCCGGGCCGAGGCCCTCGATCACGGTGGGGGCGACGAACCAGCCGGGACGGTCCAGCGCATGGCCGCCGCACAGCACCTTGCCGCCTTCGTCGCGCGCCCGTGCGATGGCCGCGACCACCTTGTCGAAGTGCGCCTGCGAGACCAGCGGGCCGAGGTTGGCGTCGTCGTCCATCGGGTCCCCCGGGCGCAGGGCAAGCGCGCGCGCGACGAAGGCGTCGCGGAACTCCGCGTAGATGCCGCGCTCGACCAGGATGCGCGAGCCGCAGAGGCAGATCTGGCCGCTGTTCTGGAAGGCGGAACGGACGATGGTGTCGAGGTGGACGTCCCAGTCGCTGTCCGCGAACACCAGGGTCGGGTTCTTGCCGCCCAGTTCCAGCGACACCTTCTTCAGCAGCGGGCCGGCGATGCCGGCGATGCGGCGGCCGACCGCGGTGCTGCCGGTGAACGAGACGGCCTTGACCGCGGGGTGGCGCACGATGGCCTCGCCGGCACCGGGGCCGTCGCCGTGCACGATGTTGAGCACGCCCGGCGGCAATCCGGCCTCGATCGCCAGTTCGCCGAGCATGGTGGCGGTGGCGGGCGTCACTTCCGAGGGCTTGGCGACGACCGTGTTGCCCGCGGCCAGCGCCGGGGCGATCTTCCAGGTGAAGAGGTACAGCGGCAGGTTCCAGGGCGAGATCGTTCCGACCACGCCCAGCGGCTGGCGCAGGGTGTAGTTCAGCCCGGCCTCGCCGTGGTGCGATTCGCTCGCGAACTGGGTCGCCGCGTGGGCGAAGAAGCGGAGGTTCGCCACCGCGCGCGGGATCTCGGCGTCGCGGGCCAGCGCGAACGGCTTGCCGCCGTCCCTGGCCTCGGCGCGGGCGAAATCCCCGATGCGTGCCTCGAGCGCGTCGGACAGCGCCTGCAGGTGGCGGGAGCGTTCGCTGTTGCGCAGCGCGGCCCAGGCCTGGAAGGCCGCCGCTGCCGCTTCGACGGCCTCGTCGACGTCGCGGTCGCCGCCCGCGGCCACCTCGGCCCAGGCTTCGCCGCGCGCCGGGTCCATCACCGGCAGCCAGGCGTCGGCCGCGGGCGCACGGGTGGCACCACCGATGATGTGGGCGAAGCGACGCATGCCCGGATTCTACCCCGAGCGCCCCGCGCGGCCGGGACTCAGCGGGGCGCGGCCGCGGCGCGGTCCGCCGGCTGGCAGCGGGGGCACAGGTAGAGCCGGCGCGAAGCCGCGTCGATGCGTGCGATCGCACTTCCGCAGGCGGGGCAGGGCTGGCCCTCGCGGCCGAAGACCTGGAAGCGGAAGGCGTCGGCCGCGTCGCCGAGGTAGTCGTCGCGCATTCGGTCGGCCGGTGCGATGCCGCGGGTGTGGTAGCTCAGCCGCGGGATCGCGAGCAGCGATCCCGCCAGCCGCCCGCGCTCCCCGTCGTCGAGGTCCCGCGGACGCCGTGCCGGAT
>JAAZHF010000128.1 GCA_012510865.1 Gammaproteobacteria bacterium | reverse complement strand
GCCCCATGACATCGACACCCCTTCGAGGATCGGGTCGCGGACCGGCTTGTAGACCGAGCCGCCGTAGTGCAGCTCCGGATCCGGGCGCCGCGCGGCGCATGCGGCCCAGGTGCCGGGGCAGTTGGGCAACGCCGAGACCGGCACGCCATCCTCGAGCTCGGCCCCACCCCACAGGATGGTCACCGCGCCGGTGGCGGCGTTGTGGCCCATGATCGGGCGCTCTTCGCGGATCCCGTCGGCGCGGTCCCAGTACAGCGTGCCGCCGAGCAGGCTGAACTCCGTGCCGGCGAACTCCGGCACGGTCAGGGTCAGGCCGTCGATCCCGTCCACCGCCACCGCGCCGCGCACCCAGAAGCCGGCCGTGTGGGCCGTCACCGCCGAACTTGCAGCCAGGTCGCCGGCGTCATCGGCGACGGTGATCGTGGTGCCGGCATGCGCGACGATGGTGCGGCGATGGACGATCTCGGGGTCCGCGGCGTCCGGCCACTCGACGTGGCCACCCACGAAGGTGCGCTTGGGATCGGCGAACTCCGGCGCGGTCAGGTCCTCGCCGGCGACGGCGGTGAGCGTCGCCGGGACCACGTAGCCGTCCGGCGGCAGGTTGCAGCCCCGGGGACCGGTGCTGTAGACCACCTTGCAGCAGGCCCGCTGCGCCTTCGGCCCCTGGTTGGCGGCGTCACCGTGGCCACCGTACGGGTCGCAGCTCAGCTCCATGCGGCTGTCGGTGTACGTCGGGCCGACCACGGTGCCCATCCACTCCACGCTCGGCGGCTCTAGGCCGGAGGGGTCGTAGGACAGGCAGATCACGGAGATCTCGTCGCTGGGGATGTAGGGGCGCCACCAGTCGCCGAGCTCCTGCGTGGGCGGATACTCGTCGGCCGCGGGTTCGAGCAGGTAGGCCATCCGGATCTTCAGCGCATCCTTGGCGCGCTCCGGGGTCTGCCGGATCGCATCGCGCTCGATCTGCGCGGCGACATAGGTGTGCTCGCCGATCACGACGTCGCGCGTGCTGGAGGCGTAGCGCAGGGTCACTCCCTGACGCCTGAAGACGAACAGATGGACCTCTTCGCCAAGCCAGTAGCGGACGTCCGAGGGATCAAAGGCCATGCCGGCACCCCTCGAAGGTCAGCTGCGACTGCACCACGCCGCGCTGCCACAGCCGTAGCGAGTTCACGTCCGCGTCCTGCCGGCACAGGGCCATGAAGCTGATGCCAGCCACCTGTGCGGCAGTGAACCCCGCGGGCAGCGCCGCGTCCAGCACCAGGCGCTCGACGGCGCCCCCCATGGCCGCGGCCGCGGTGATGCGGCGGTACAGCGGCGGCTGGCCGTAGCGCTCGATCCGGATGTCGCGGCGGTTCTCCTGCGGCTCCCATTCGCTGTACCCGCTCCACTCCACGTCGAGCGCCGTGGCCGAGGCCACCGCCAGGAGCCGGAAATCCGCGCCATAGGACGGCACCCATATGGGATGGTGCCGGCCCGACATGGCCGCAAGCAGGCCGCGGTGCGCTGCGATCTCGGCAGCGCCGAGCGCGGTCACCTCCACCCGGATCCGCGGCAGCACCATCCCGCCCTGGTCGTGGAGCAGGATCGGGCCAATGCCGTCGTCGAGCGTGGCGACCCGGCGGGCCGGCGTGTACTCGGGATCCTGCGACCAGTACACGGGCTGTTCGAACACCGGGATGTCGCGGTACTCGGCGGCCCCGAAGTCCTCGGCCAACGGCATGGGCGCAGCCGCGCGGAAGGTGACGCTGTAGGGCGCCGCCTCACCGGTGAACCGGCTGAACTGCGGGGTGTCGTCGAGCCAGCACGGAAGCGCCGGGGCGATCACGCTGTGCGCCGGCCAGTCGTCGACCAGCGGCTCGGTCAGGGTGAGGCCCCCCGGGTGCACGGCGGAGATGGTCACCACCTCGGAGCGCCTCGGATCCCCGGGGATCGTCAGCAAGACCTGGCCGCCGACGGCGAACCGCCGGTGCTGGGTCTCCACGGCCACACCGACGTCCGCGGCGGCCGCCGCGGCCGTGGTCTCGCCGGCGTCACACACCAGCGGCACCAGCCAGCGGCGGGCGCCGTGCAAGGCCACCACGTTCTCCAGCCAGCGCCGGTTGGCGGCGCTCTCCAGGCCGTCGAAGGTCAGGATGACGCGGGGGTCCCGGCGCAGGCGAGTGGTGTACTCCATGCCGTAGGCCGGCGACATGCCGTCGGTGAGCCACTCGTAGCGCTCGGTCATCTGGCCACCGGTGGCAAAGGGCCAGGGCTGCACGGCCTCAGCCACGGCTCAGTGCCTGCCAGTTATTGCGGACGTGGGTGATTACGACGTCCTCGCCCGCCGCGCCGGCCAGCGCGTCGGCCACGGCGCGGTCGCCGATGGCGACGATGGGGGTCTTCACGACGGAGCCGCCGCCGCCCGCGCCGCCGCGCAGATTATCGCGATGGCGGGGGTCGTTGCGCGTGAGCACTTCCTCGCCGCGCTCAAGGACCGAGACCACCTCGTTGTTCTTCAGGGGCTCGGAGCCGGCGATGCCGCCGTTGTGGTAGCGCGGCGCGGCGCCGACCAGCGCCGGCGGGACCCTGCGGCGAACGCCGCCGACCTTGCCGGCCAAGCCGCCGTCGTGGTTCTGGCCGGCGCCCATCATGGCGGCCGTGGCCTTGCCCAGTCCGGGGTATACGGCGTCGAGCAGCTGCAGCACCAGGTAGGTTGCCAGCGCCCGGGCGGCAATCTGCGCCATGGCCAGGGCGAAGCCGCGCACGAAATCCTTCAGGGCTTCGCCGGCGGACTTGCTGCCTTCCACCAGATCCATGAAGAAGTTGCTCAGCGAGTCCGTGGCGGCGTCGGCCACCTGCTGCCGGAAGCGCTGCAGGGACGAACCGACCACCGCGACCTCGCCGTCGAGCTGGCGCAGGAACTCGAGGGTCTTCGCCGCCTCCGGACTGTCCGCCGACAGCGTGGCCAGGAAGTCGATGGCCTTCTGCCTCAGCTCCTGCAGCTGCTCCATGGCTGCGGTGCGCGCGTCACGGATCAGCGACTCGCTTTCGAGGAAGCCGAGCATCCCGGCCTCGGCCTGGGCGGACAGCGACTGCTCCGTGCTCTGCAGCCGGGCCAACGTCTGCGCCATCTGGTCTTCGAACTGCCCCAGCTGCGCCTTCGCCGCCTCCGCATCGATGTGCATCCGGATGGTCCGGACATCCTCGTCGCGACCCTCCTTCTGCAGGGCGACGATCTGCGCGGCGTGCTCTTCTTCCAGGCGTGCGCGCACGGCCTCGGCGACGCGGCCTTCGTTCTCGAGCCGGGCGAGATAGAACTGGTCCATCCCCTTGGACAGTTCGTCCAGCGCCTTCTTCTGGTCGCGGTCGGTGGCGGCGGCGAGCTCCGCGCGGTCGCGTTGCAGCTTGACCAGCGCCTCTTCGATCTTGCGCCGCTGCTCGCCCTTCTCGGTGACCGCCAGCTGCATCCGCAGCTGGGCCATCTCGGCGTCGATGGCCTGTTCCTGAAGGCGCCGGCGCGCCTGGAAGTACTGCGTGATGCCGATCTCGCTGTCGGCATACATCCGGTCGAGGGCGGCCAGCGTCCGCGCGATCGAGTCGCGAAGCAGCGCGTTGGAGCCGGCGATCTTGTCGGTCTCTTCGGTCGCCGCCTCGGCGGTCCCGGCGGTGCCGTCGATCACCTCCTGGTTGATCTCCATGGCCATCTCGACCAGCCGACGGCCCCAGTCCTCATAGCGCTGCAGCGCGGAAGCCACTTCGCGCTCGGCGCCCTCCACTGCCGTGCCTGCGGCCGCTTCGACGCCACCGCGCAGGTACCCGCCGCGCCCGCCGCCGGCCCGCTGCGTGGAGGTGCGCGCGGCCTCGAGTCGCGAGCGCTGCAGCTCAAGCTCGGCCTGTGCGGCCTTGAGGGTGTCGAGTGCCTGCTGCCGCTTGGCCTTGGCATCCTCCAGCGCCGCTTCCCGGCTCTCCTTTGCCATGTCGACGTTGTCGGCCATGGCCTTGCGGTGCTCTTCCGCGGCGACCTTGGCGTCGTTGGTGCGCTTCCACAGCAGGTAGAGCGCCGCGGACAGCACGCCTACGGCGATGCCCACCGGGCCGCCCAGCAGCATCAGCGCGCCGCGCAGCGTGATGGTGGCGGTGGTGGCACCCTTGATCAGCGCCACCAGCCGCGTGAAGCCCACGATCATGGCCGGGATGGCTGCGCCGGCGAAGCGGGTGATCATGTACACCGCGAGCGCATCGAGGTTTTCCAGCAGCAGGCGGACGGCGTTCAGGACCGGATCGAGATACCTCGGGAGTTCCTTCGCCACGTCTATCAGGGTCTCGGCGAATCGCCGGCTGGCGCCCGTGGCCTCGTCCTGGTCGCCGATGTAGTCGACGAATGCGTTCCGGATCTGCGTCAGGGCGTCCTGCACCGTAACCGGAACCTCGCCGTACTCCTTGGCCACTGCCGCAGCCTGCTTTTCCAGCGCCTTCAGCACCTGGTCCGTCGTGAGCTTGCCTTGCTCGCCGAGCTTCTTGATCTCGCCGACCTGCTTGCCCATGCCCTTCGCGATGGCTTCTGCCAGCACCGGGGTCCCCGCAAGCACGCTGTTCAGGTCCTGGCCGCGAAGCACGCCGGCGGCAAGGCCTTGGGCAAACTGCGTCAGGGCGGCATTCGCGGTGCCCACGTCGGCATAGGACAGCTTGACCGCCTGGTTCACGGTGCGCGTGATCGCGAGCAGCCGTTCCTGCGTGACGCCCTGGTTGCGCGTTGCGCGCTCCATGCGGGCGTACAGATCCACGGTGCTGGCGAAGCTGGACCGCGTTTCGTTCGCCAGGGCGAGCAGGGCTTGATAATCGCCCTTCGCCGAGCGGATACGCCCACGGACAAGCGACGCCTCGTCGGCCATGCCGGACAGCAGGCCGACCCCGCGCAGCGACACATACGCGCCTACCAGCCCCAGGACCTCGCTGCGCAGGCGGCGCACGCCAGCCACCGCGGCGTTGCTGCCGAGGTTCGGCATGGACTGCGCGGCCTGCTGCTTCAGTTTCGCCAGGTCCCCGCGCAGCAAGCCGAGACCCTGCTTGATGTCGGCAAGGTCTGCGGAGATGCGTACGCGGAGGTTGGGGCCGTTAGCCATCGAGACTCTTCAGGTATTTCTGGAAGTTGGACTTGTCGTACTGCGCGGCCCGGGCGGTCACGGCCTGGTCGCGCAGGTGCCGCCGGTACCGCCGGTTGGCCGCCTCGGTGTAGAGCCGGACCTGCGCCAGGGTCATGGCGCGGACCTCGCTCAGTGGGTAGCCGGCGGCGACGAGGGCGTCGAGGGTGTCTTCCCAGCCCCAGCGCTCCTGCTTTCCCGCCACTCGGCGAGCATCGGCGCGAGGCGCTGGGCGAAAAAATCGCGGTTCACCTCATAAATCGCCCTGCCAAGCCGCACCAGCTCGTCGGGGGCGCCGCGCTGGATCACGTCGACGCTGGATCCAGAAAGCAGCGCAGCGGCCTCGAAGATGCCCTCCCCGTGCCGCTCGATCAGATCCAGGGCGAGGTCGACCAGAGCCCCCTCGTCGTCGTCGGACGCCTCGAGGGCCAGGACGCTGTTGATCACCGGCCGGGCGTTGCGGACCACGGCCGGGATCTGGCCCACGGTGAGCGGCTGGACCACCAGCCGCTCACCCGCGTACTCGACCTCGCGCGTGGAGGGCGCGATGGCCTCCAGGGCGTCGGGCACCGTCACTTCTCCTGGTTCCAGTAGAAGTACTCGGACACGTTGGCGCCGGTGCGCTTGGACGCGTCCTTGGTGATCGACTGGGTCACGCTCGGGCCTGCGTACTCGTCGCCCAGCAGCGCCAGCGTCTCCAGCATGCCGCCGCTGACCTTGTGGCAGACCGCCTGCACGCGCTTGCCGCTGCGCGCTTCATTCGCCGAGTGCAACTGGATCTCGAAGAACTTCTGCGCGGTCACGCCGGCTTCCACGCGGCCCATGGCACCGTGGGTGTAGTCCACCTCGATGTTGTCGGTGGTGGTGGCGTCGGGGATGGTGGACGTCGCGGGGATGAACAGCATGCCGCGGTCGACGATGTAGTCCGTGCCCGCCTCATACGCGGTGCCGCCGCCGGCCGGCTCCACGGAGGTGACGGCGAGCGCCGGGTACTTCAGCGGGATCCAGGAGCCCTTGTAGCTGCGGTGCGCCTCCGCGGTCACGCTGCCCGCGGCGACCTCGGTCGCATGGCCGCGTGTGAAGCGCGCCAGGTTGGCGGCGTTGATGTCGTGGAAGGTGAGGTTGAGGTTCCAGTTGGTGACGCGGTCGACGCGGTTCTGGATGCCGCCGCCGGGGTTCTGGAAATCGGCGAGCTGCAGCGAGTTGACCTCCGGCGAGATGCTGAAGGCCGACGTGTTGCCGAGCTCGGCCCAGGCCCCGTTCGAGCCATGCTCGCGGATCAGAACGATGCCGCTGCCCAGGTAGCTGTAATCTTCCATTGCGATGTCCTCGTGGTGTAGCCGCGCCCGGGCGGCGGGGTTCAGGAGTGGATGGGGATGTGGCCGGAGACCGTGATCACCGCGCCCACCCAGCCGGCGGCGGCGCTGGCCGCGATCGGTTCGGCGGATTGGTACTGCGGGAAGTCGTAGCCCGCCGGGAACCGGAACTGCTGGTCGCGCAGGCAGGTCTCGACGTCCTGCACGATCATGTCGAGCACGCCCTGCGCGTTTCCATACGCCGCCGGCACCTTGGCGAGGATGGCTACGGTGGTCATGCGCTTGTTCCGCGCCGCGGGGTCGGTGGCGCGCGCCTGGCGCTCCCACACCGGCGACAGCACGGGCTTGCCGTCCTCCGATACCACCGGGGCAGGCTCGAGCGTCACCGCCAGGCCGGCGTCGGTGTTGTAGCCCGACGACGCGCGGATCCGCCGCAGGCAGTCGGCGATGGCCGCAAGGTAGATGGCGCGCGGGCTACTCATGGCTCACCCACCAGGCGCTGGCGCTTTCGTCGCTGCGCGTGCGCTGCACAAGCGTGTAGACCGCGGCGCCGACGGTGACCTTTCCGCCCGCTTCCGGCTCGAATTCGGCGCGCTGCACCGTCAGCCTCGTGCGACCCACGGAGACGGGTGCGAGGTCGTCACCGAAGTCTTCGACGTTGCGATCGACCAGCACCGTGCAGGCGAGCGGCACCGGCGCGTCCGGCGGCGCCGGCGCATCCGGATCGTCCGGGTCGTGGTCGGCGATGGCCTGCAGGGCGGCCAGCGCCGCCGGCGACAGATACGTCGCGGCGTCGGCCAGGCCCGCATCGGCGAAGGCCGTGAAGGCGCCGGCGTCGAAGTCGCGGAGGAATGCTTCCTGGCTCATCCGCGCCCCCTGAACTTCGACGACTCGAGCGCCTTCTGCAGCTCGCGCCTGAAGTGGAACGGCATCAGGCGATCCCACTGCCGCTGCGCCAGGCCGTAGATGTCGAAGCGCTGGCGGTAGCGCACCGAACGGACGAATACGAAGATGCTGCGCACGCCGCTGCCGAATCCGGTGACAAGGCGTTCATAGACGCCGGGCAGCAGGCGACCGCGCTTCTGCTTGATCACGAAGTAGTTGCCGCCGCGATCGCCGCGCTTGGCCTGTCGGCGCAGGCGGCGGCCGCGGCTCGCCTCGCTCTCGTTGGACACGTAGCCGGACTCGAGGCCGGCTCCGAGCTGCGAGAGGATCTGCCGCACCTGCCCGGCCCGCACGTTGCCGTGGGCGTCCAGCTCCACGCCCTTGCCGGGCACCGCGAACATGCCTTGCGGCATGGCGCCCTTGCTCATCAGCAGGCGCTCCATGCCCTTGGCCGTGCGCTCCCCGCCTTCCACCTGCGGGAACAGGTACTTCGACGGCGGCGTGCCCTTGTGGGCCTCGTCGCGGATGAAGACCTCGGCGTACAGCCGGTCCCTGGTGGCCTTGCGGTACTGCGCGGCGTTCACCGTCATGCGCGTGGGCCGGTCGAACACCCGCGGCGCAGTGCGCTTCCAGGTCTCCCGGATCTCGAAGGCCGTGGCGTTGCAGGCCTGGACGATCGCGAAAGGCAGATTGTGGCGCTCGAGCTCGGTGAACTGGCGGCCCAGCATGTTGTCGGCGTCCACGGCCACGCGGAGGATCTGGCTCACGGCTTCCTCCCTGGCGCGCCGCCAGGCAGCCTGGCGCTGCCCGCGATGCGTGCGACCGCCGCGGCGGCGCGGGCCGCGTCGCGCGGGCGGGTGTGCGCCTCGCCAACGGCCACGATCCGGCCGTTGCGGGCGACAAGGCGCCAGCGCCAGGCGCCGGAACGGTCCTGGAACACGACGTAGCGACCGGCGGTGGACTGGCTCACGGCTGGTCGGCCTCCAGCGCCCGGATCAGGCGCAGCTGCCGGTTGCACTGGCGCAGGGCCAGCACGTTGGCGTTGTATGCATGGACCACGGCCTCGACGGTGCGCTGCTCCGCCCGCGTCTCCGGACAGGCGCGCGTGAGTTCGGCCGGCACCGGGACGTACTCGCGCACCGGAACGGTGACGATCTCGGGCACCACGATGCGCTGCGGCTCCGACGCGGGACGGCTGGCACAGCCGGCCAGGGTCGCCACGGCCAAGGCAAGGATCAGAGCAGCGGAATGCTGGGACACAACGTCATCTCCAGTTGCTCGCGGCAGGTGGGTTCGGCGCGGGCGGCAGTCAGGGCCCCGGACGCCCTCGCCCCCTCGGCCGCGTCGTCTCGGGCGCCGGCCTGCGCTTCAGCCGCCGCGATCTCCCCGCGGCGCATGCGCGCTTCCGCCTCGCGGATGCCGCGGGCGGCTTCTTCGTTCACGCGGACGAGGCTGGCTGCGCAGGTGGCAACCTGCGTCTTCTCGGTGGCCAGCTGCCCCTGCAACTGCGCGATCTCCACCGCCGCGGCCGCCCGCGCTTCCTCGCGGCCGCCCTCACGGATGGTCTCCACGCCCCAGCTCACCGCGCGCCACGCCAGCAGCAGCATGGCGACGGTCGCGACGATCCGGCCCCAGGGCAGAGCGCTCCACGCGATCACGGGTCCACCTGCGGCGGCAGGCCGCCCGGCTTCGCCTGGTTGATGAAGCGCGCCAGCACGCCGGCCACGGCCACGCCGCGCACCATCCAAGCGGCGCTGGCCGGCATGGTGTCGCCGCCCAGCAGGTTGAGCGACACCAGCACGCTGTAGATGTCCGGCGCGAGCGCCAGGACCGCCAGCGCCCACGTGGAGTAGTAGCGCCAGACGTCGCGCCAGTCGTCGACGATCAGCTTCATCGCTTCAGCCCCTGGAGCTGGCGGAGCTCCTTCGTATCCTGTTCCAGCCGGTCGACGCGCACCTTGGTCTCGGCCACGTCGGTCTTCAGCCGGGGCACGTCGCTGAGCTGCTGCGTGAGCGTGGCCACCTGCCCGTTGGTGACCGCCTGCTGCGTGACCACCTGGGACACCGTCGCGGTCAGCGCTCGGGTGTTCTGGTTGCCCTCATCGATCTTGGCCGCGATCCCCACGTACACGACGCCGATCAGCGCAACCAGGGTGGTTGCGCCCGCGGCCACGACCCAGCGCTCGACCGTCCCGAGCACGAAATGCATGCGGCCGCCGGCGGCGCGCTCGAGGTCCATCACGCGACCGGCCCCCTGCGGAGGTTGCGACGCAGCCACGCCCAGGCGCGCAGCACGCCGGCGTGCAGGGCCGCGCCGACGCGCGGGAAGGCCACGCTGACCACCGCGCAGCTGGCGAATCCGAGGATGAAGCCCAGGCCCATGTCAGTTGTCCCCCGAGGCATGACGCAGGTTGGCGGCCACTCGCCGCACCCAGCCGCGCCCGAAGGCTGCGAAGGTCGACAGCGATGCGTAGAAATCCAGCCGCGCGGCGTTGAAGCGCAGCAGCAGGTCGTTCTGGTCGGCGCGGAGGACCGCGGCGAGGGTGCGCGGGCCGATGGCGCCATCGACCGCAGCGCCGGCGGCGGCCTGCAGCCAGCGGATGGCGTTGCCCGGGCCGTGGTTCACGCCGGCGTCGAGCAGCTGGAAGGCGATGGCCGCCGGCAGCTTGTCGCACTGCTGGGCCAGCCAGAAGTCGCGGCGGTAGATCTCGACCGCCTGTGCGCGGG
>JAAZHF010000013.1 GCA_012510865.1 Gammaproteobacteria bacterium | reverse complement strand
CGCCGCTCCCCCGCGCCCGGCCCCCGGGGCCGCGCATCAGAACTGGCTGCCCGCGCCTGCGCCGGGCCCGGGCCCGGGCTCGCGCGCGGCCGCCAGCGCCTGGATGCGCGCGTTGTGGCTGACCAGGTCGTGGCGCTCGGCGACGAACACCCCCATCTGGCCGACCTTGAACTCCACCCACGCCAGCGGCAGCTCGGGCAGGAGCCGCGACAGCGCGCGCTCGGCCTCGCCGACCTCGCAGACCAGCACGCCGTCCTCCGACAGGTGCAGCGGCGCGTCGCGCAGGATCTTCAGCACCAGGTCGAGGCCGTCGTCGCCGGCGCGCAGGCCCAGCTCGGGCTCGTACGAATATTCCCTGGGCAGCGCGTCGGTCTCGTCGTTGGTGACGTAGGGCGGATTGCTGACGATCAGGTCGTAATGCTCGCCCTGCAGCGCCGAGAACAGGTCGGACTGCAGGAAGCGCACGTTGCGCGCGTCGAGCCTGCGCTCGTTCTCGCGCGCGAGCGACAGCGCCTCTTCGCTGAGGTCGACGCCGTCGACGTGCCAATCGGGGTTGTAGTGCGCCATCGCGATCGCGATGCAGCCCGACCCGGTGCACAGGTCGAGCGCGCGCCGCACCTCGCGGCCGGACAGCCAGGGCTCGAAGCCGGATTCGATCAGCTCGGCGATCGGAGAGCGCGGCACCAGCGCACGGCGGTCGCTCTTGAAGCCCAGCCCGGCGAACCAGGCCTCGCCGGTCAGGTACGCGGCGGGGATGCGCTCCTCGATGCGGCGGATGAACAGCCCCAGCACCTCCTCTTTCTCGGCCTCGGTCACCCGGGCCTGGCCATAGACCGGCGACAGGTCGTGCGGCAGGTGCAGCGCATGCAGGGTGAGCTGGGTCGCCTCGTCCAGCGCATTGTCGTAGCTGTGGCCGAAGGTCAGCCCCGCCGCGTTGAACCGGCTGGCGCCGTAGCGGATCAGGTCGATGATGGTCTTGAGCTGGTGGGTGGTCATGGCGCGCGGTCGCGGCGCTGTCGCCGGGCACCGCAGTATAGGCGAGCCGGAAGCGCGCCCGCGCGCCGCCGCTATATGATGTTGCGCCCCCGACGCGCCGAGGCACCATGTTCAACCGCAGCATCCTGATCGTGCTCGTGATCGCCCTCGCCGCCGGCCTTGGCCTGGTGGCGTCGCAGAAGTGGTTCGGGCGCGGGGCGCCCGCGGCCGGCCCCGAGCTCGCGACCGTGCGCCTGTTCCCCCAGCCCCGCGAGCTGCCGCCCTTCGCGCTGCAGCAGTCCGACGGCACCCAGCTGGTCCCCGGCGAGCTGCATGGCCACTGGACCCTGGTCTTCCTCGGCTTCACCTACTGCCCCGACGTCTGCCCGACCACGCTCGCCGGCCTGGCGCAGGCGCAGAAGCAGTGGGAGGCGCTGCCCGACGCGCGCCGGCCGCGGGTGCTCTTCGTCTCCGTCGACCCCGAGCGCGACAGCCCGGACCGCATCGGCGAGTACGCGGCCGCCTTCCACCGCGACACCCTGGCGGCCACCGCCGACATCCCGGCGCTGGAGGCCTTCGCGCGCTCCCTGTCGCTGGTGTTCATGAAGGTCCCCGGGCCGGACGGCGCGCCGGAGGACCACTACAGCATCGACCATTCCGCCGCCATGGCCCTGCTCGACCCGCAGGGGCGCATGGCCGGCGTGGTGCAGCCCCCGCTCGACCCGGCGGCGATCGCCGCCGACCTGGTGACCCTGACCGGGGCCGGCCCGCAGTGAGCCTGGCCACCGCACTGACCTACGCGCTGCCGCACCGGCTCCTGTCGTCGGCCGCCCGGCGCCTGGCCTATTCCGACAACCCGCGGCTGCGCGCCTGGCTGATCGACACGGTCGTCCGCCGCTTCGGGGTCGACCTGGGCGAGGCCGCGCAGCCCGATCCGGCGGCCTATCCGACGTTCAACGCCTTCTTCACCCGCGCGCTGCGACCCGGGGCGCGCACGCCGGACCCGGACCCGGATGCCATCCTGATGCCGGCCGACGGCCGCATCAGCCAGTGCGGGGCGATCCGCGACGGGCGCATCTTCCAGGCCAAGGGCCGGTCCTTCACCGCGGCCGAGCTGCTCGCCGACGACACCGCCGCGGCGGTGTACGACGACGGCCTGTTCGCCACCGTCTACCTGTCGCCGCGCGACTACCACCGGGTGCACATGCCCTGGGACGGGCGCCTGCTGCGGACCGTGCACGTCCCCGGACGGCTCTTCAGCGTGGGGCCGGCGGCGGTGGCGAAGGTGCCGCGCCTGTTCGCGCGCAACGAGCGCCTGGTGTGCCACTTCGCCACCGACTTCGGGCCCATGGCGGTGGTCATGGTCGGCGCGCTGCTGGTGTCGGGCGTGGAGACGGTCTGGAGCGGCGAGGAGATCCCGGCCTACGCCGGCCGCGTGACCAGCCGCGACTACGTGTCGTCGACGGTGGAGCTGGCCCGCTTCGACGAGATGGCGCGGTTCAACTACGGCTCCACGGTGATCGTGCTGCTGCCGCCGGACGTGGCCCGGCTCGCCCCCGGCCTGGCCGCGGAATCGCCGGTCCGGCTGGGCCAGCGGCTCGCCACGCGGCTGCGCTGACGGCGCGCGCGCGGCGCGGGGCGTAGAATCCCCGTCCCCGCACGGCCGTCCCGGCCACACCAAGGCCGCAGATGAGTCCCGACGCCCCCGCCCCCCTGTTCTCCGACCTCGGCCTGCCGCAGCCGCTGCTGCAGGCGCTGGCCGCCGTCGGCTACGAAGCGCCGTCCCCGATCCAGGCCGCCACCATCCCGCCGCTGCTGGCCGGCCGCGACGTGCTCGGCCAGGCGCAGACGGGGACCGGCAAGACCGCCGCCTTCGCGCTGCCCGCCATGGCGCGCCTGGACCCGGCGGCGCGCAAACCGCAGGTCCTGGTGCTCGCGCCGACCCGCGAGCTGGCGATCCAGGTCGCCGAGGCCTTCCAGAAATACGCCGCCTTCCTGCCCGGCTTCCAGGTCCTGCCGATCTACGGCGGCCAGGGCTACGGCCCGCAGCTGCAGGCGCTCCGCCGCGGCGTGCAGGTGGTCGTCGGTACCCCGGGCCGGGTGATCGACCACCTCGAGAAGGGATCCCTGGACCTCTCGGCACTGCGCCTGCTGGTGCTCGACGAGGCCGACGAAATGCTGCGCATGGGCTTCATCGACGACGTCGAGGCGGTGCTCGCGCGCACGCCGGAGACGCGCCAGGTGGCCCTGTTCTCGGCCACCATGCCGCCGCCGATCCGGCGCATCGCGCAGACCTACCTGAAGGACCCGGTGGAGGTGGCGATCAAGGCCGCCACCACCACCGCGCGCAACATCCGCCAGCGCTACTGGATGGTGAGCGGCACCAACAAGCTGGACGCGATCACCCGCATTCTCGAGGCCGAGCCCTTCGACGGCATGATCGTGTTCACCCGCACCAAGCAGGCCACCGAAGAGCTGGCCGAGCGGCTGCAGGCGCGCGGCTTCGCGGCCGCGGCGATCAACGGCGACATCGCCCAGCAGCAGCGCGAGCGCACCATCGCGCAGCTCAAGGACGGCAAGATCGACATCCTGGTGGCCACCGACGTCGCGGCGCGCGGCCTGGACGTGGACCGCATCAGCCACGTGCTGAACTACGACGTGCCCTACGACACCGAGAGCTACGTCCACCGCATCGGCCGCACCGGCCGCGCCGGGCGCAGCGGCGAGGCGATCCTGTTCGTGACCCCGCGCGAGCGCGGCATGCTGCGCGCGATCGAACGCGCCACGCGCCAGCCGATCGAGATCATGGCGATGCCGACTGCGCATCAGGTCAACGACCAGCGTATCGAGCGCTTCAAGCAGCGTATCGACGCAGTGCTGGAAGACAAACAGGCTAGTGACGAGCTGGATCTGTACCGCAACCTGTTGGCCGAGTACGAGCGTGAACACGACGCCTCGCTGCTGGATGTCGCTGCCGCGCTGGCCAAGCTGACCCAGGGCGGCACCCCGCTGCTGATGCAGCCCGACCCGGAGCCGGTGGCACCGCCGCGCAAGCCCAAGGCCGAGCGCAGGTTCCATCAGGCCTCGCCGCATCAGCGCGACCACCACACCGGCGAAGGCGCCACCCAGCGCACCATGCGCCCGCGCGAATCCGGCTTCGACACCTATCGCATCGCCGTGGGCCATGCGCACCGGGTCAAGCCCGGCAATATTGTCGGGGCCATTGCCAACGAAGCCGGGCTGGAATCGCGCCATATCGGCCGCATCGACATCCGTGACGATCACAGCTATGTCGACCTGCCGCCCGGCATGCCGCCGGAAACGCTGGAACACCTGCAGAGTGTGTGGGTCGCCGGGCAGCGGCTGCGGATCGAGCGGCACGAAGGTGAAATCCCACTGGCACCGCGCATCCAGCGTGGTCGTCCGGACTTCGATGGCGTGCGCCGCGACCGTTCCCCTGCATCCCAGCCGCCGCCGCGTCGCTACCGGCGTGATGACGGCGCTTCTGCTGAAGGTGGTTTTCCTCCGCGCCGACACGGTGCCGGTGGCCCCGGCCATCGTGCGGATGGCGCTCCGCCACGTCGCCATGGCAGTGACAGGCCGGCAGGCGGCAAACCACCCTTCGCTGGGCCGCGCGGCGGCGGCAAGGCCGGCTTCAAGCCGCCGACACGCAACAAGTAAGGTCTGATCCCGCATACGGAGCTCTTTCGTCCCGGACCGCACCCTGCACCTCCAGCTTGCCCGGCGCAAAACCGGGAGCAGGAGGACCGCAGGACACGCGCCTGCCTGCGAAGAGCCAGAAGACCATCCCGATAGGTTGACGG
>JAAZHF010000127.1 GCA_012510865.1 Gammaproteobacteria bacterium | reverse complement strand
GGCACGAAGCCCAGCCGGCGGGCGTGCCCGTCCAGGGCGTCAACCACGGACCGGTCCTCCAGTTCGACCGCCTGCTGGCAGCCATCGCAGATCAGGAACGGCACCGAGTGCCGGCGCCCGCCCGGATGGTGGCAGGCGACAAAGGCGTTGACCGACTGCAGCTTGTGGATGAAGCCGTTGGCCTGCAGGAAGTCGAGCGCGCGGTAGACCGTGGGCGGGCCGGCGGCGCCCGGCCCGTTGCCCTCGCGCACCCGGTCGAGAAGGTCGTAGGCCTTGAGCGGCTGCTCCGCGTCGGCGATGAGCCCCAGGACGTGCGCGCGGATCGGCGTCAGCCGCAGGCCGCGCTCGCGGCAGGCGCGCTCGACCGCGGCCACGAAGGCGGCGCCATCGTGGACGTGGTGCCTGGGGTCGATGCAGGCGTGTGCGTGGGCGGACATGCCTTCGATGATGGTGCCGAAGGCACGTGGACTCAAGCCGCGCGCGGCGATGTCAGCCGGACGCCAAGGCGATCGCCGCCTCGATGCGCTTCAGAGCCTCCCCACGTCCCGCAAGGTAGACGGTGTGCGCGATGTCCGGGCTGACCTGGGTCCCCGTGAGCGCGACCCGCAGCGGCTGCGCGACCTTGCCCATGCCCAGCCCAAGCGCTTCGGCGGTGGCCTGCAGCGCACCCGCGATCGCCTCGACGTCCCAGGCGGGGAGTGCCTCCAGGCGACGGAGGGCCTCGGCGAGGGCGGCCCCGGCTTCCGGCTTCAGGTGCCGGGCCACGGCGGTGTCGTCGTAGGCCGACAGCGGCCGGTACCAGACGAGCGCGCGTTCGGCCATGTCGGCGAGAGTCTGCACGCGGTCGCGCAGTGCGACCACGACGTCGGCGGGCGCAGGCCCCGCGGCCAGGTCGCAGCCGGCGGCGCGCAGGTGCCACTCGAGGTGCCTGGCCACGTCGGCCGGGTCGTCGGACTTCAGGTACTGCTGGTTGAGCCAGCCGAGCTTCGCCGGGTCCATGCGCGCCGCCTTGGCGTTCACGTCCTTCAGGTCGAACAGGCGCTGCATCTCGTCGATCGAGAAGATCTCCTGGTCGCCGTGGGACCAGCCCAGCCGCACCAGGTAGTTGAGCAGGGCGTGCGGCAGGTAGCCCATGTCGCGGTATTGCATGACGTCGGCGGCGCCGGTGCGCTTGCTGAGCTTCGCGCCGTGCTCGTCGAGGATCATCGGCAGGTGCGAGAACGCCGGTGGCTCCGCGCCCAGCGCGCGGTAGATGTTGCTCTGGCGCGGCGTGTTGTTGACGTGGTCGTCGCCGCGCACCACGTCGGTGATGCCCATGTCGAGGTCGTCGACGACGACGGCGAAGTTGTAGGTCGGATAGCCGTCGGGGCGGAAGATCACCAGGTCGTCGAGCTCGGCGTTGGCGATCTCGATGCGGCCCTTGACCTTGTCGTCCCAGGCCACCACGCCGTCGAGCGGGTTCCTGAGGCGGACGACGCGGTCCGGATCGTCCCGCCAGGGCGCGCCGGCGTCGCGGTAGGCCCCGTTGTAGCGCGGCTTCTGGCCGGCGGCCATGGCCGCCTCGCGCATGGCGTCCAGCTCCTCGCGCGACTCGTAGGCGTAGTACGCGTGGCCCGCGGCCACCAGCTGCTCGGCCACCTCGCGGTAGCGCTCCACGCGCGCGGTCTGGTAGACCGGGCCCTCGTCGTAGTCCAGGCCCAGCCAGTCCATGGCCTCGAGGATGGCGTCGATCGCGGCCTGCGTGCTGCGTTCGCGGTCCGTGTCCTCGATGCGCAGGATGAACTGCCCGCCCCGGCGGCGCGCCTCCAGCCAGCAGTACAGCGCGGTGCGGGCGCCGCCGATGTGCAGGTAGCCCGTGGGGCTTGGGGCGAAGCGGGTACGGCAGGTCATGGCGTCGTGTGAAGTCACGGGTGGCCGGAGATTCTAGCCGTTCGCGCCTGCCGGGACGCGCCGGCCTGCCGCCGTACAATCCCGGGATGACGACGCTCTTCATCTCCGACCTGCACCAGGATCCGGAACGGCCGGAGATCACCCGGCTGTTCGGCGATTTCCTCGAGGGCGAGGCGCGGCGCGCCAGGGCGCTGTACATCCTCGGCGACCTGTTCGAGGCCTGGGTGGGCGATGACGATCCGTCCGCCACCGGCGCCTTCGTGGCGGACCGGCTGGCGACGCTGTCCGCGGCCGGCGTCCCGGTCCACTTCATGCACGGGAACCGGGATTTCCTCATCGGGGCGGACTACGCGCGGCGTGCGGGGATGCACCTGCTGGACGACCCGACGGTCGTGGACCTGTACGGGCGGCCGGCGCTGCTCATGCATGGCGACACCCTGTGCACCGACGACCTGGCCTACCAGCAGTTCCGCGAGCAGACCCGCAACCCGGCCTGGCAGGCGGGGTTCCTCGCGCAGCCGCTGGAGGCCAGGCTCGCCTTTGCCCGCCAGGCGCGCGCCGCGAGCCGGGCCCGCCAGGGCGAACTGCGCGATGCCGGCACCATGGAGGCGATCACCGATGTCGCGCCCGGAGCCGTCGCCGCGGCGTTCCGGGAGCACGGCGTGGACCTGCTGATCCACGGGCACACCCACCGCCCGGCGGTGCATCCGCTCGAGGTCGACGGCCGCGCATGCACGCGCGTGGTGCTCGGCGACTGGTACGAACACGGCTCGGTGCTGCGGGTCGGCGCGGACGGGGTCCGGCTCGGGGGACTGGAGACCCGGGACCAGGG
>JAAZHF010000126.1 GCA_012510865.1 Gammaproteobacteria bacterium | reverse complement strand
GTTGAATGCACTGGTCTTGAAAACCAGCGTGCGGGAGACCCCCGTACCCAGGGTTCGAATCCCTGTCCCTCCACTCACCGGCGTCTATCCGGCCAGCATTGCGGCCGGGCGGGCGCGCCGGGCCGTGATCGGGGCTTCGTCGCGGCCCGGTCCCCGAGCCGAGTCGCCAGCCGCGAACGGGTGGGCGAGCCGTGAGAGCGACGGCAGTGCGCGCTCGCAATAGGCGGGTGGCGGCGTCGTGCCCAGCGGCGCGAGCAGCCGAACGCGGGCACGCGTGTTGGCGGCGGCCGCCTGCGCACCGCGGTCACCGGCGCGCACCACGGGCACCAGACCCGCGACCGGTGCGCCCCCGGTGCGGCGCGGGAGGTCGGAGGTGACTGCGAAACGCGCGCCGAGCCAGCCCGCAGCGGCGGCGAGCGGGGCGATCAGTGTGCGGTCGCTGCGCTCCAGCGCCGTCCGGACGGCGGCGAGGCGCGCACGGTCGGCTGCGGCGACAGCGCGGGCGCTCTGCGCGGCCAGGCTTTCGACGATCACGGTCTGTGCTCCGGCGCTCAGTTCCGCCAGCGCGATGCTGCGGAGGTTCTCCGCCGGCCCTTCCCCGCGCGCGCCGAGTTCGGCGCGCGCCAGCGCGACGGTCCGCGCTCCGGCCAGACCACCGACACCGAGCAGCGCCGAACCGGCCCCGGCGATCACGACCGTCGTGTGGTCGAGCGTGCGCGGCGGGCGTCCGCCCTGCGGCAGCTGGCGCAGCATCAGGCCTTCGAGCCGTGGCAGCTGTAGGTCGGTTGAGCCGGCGACGAGCAGGCGGTGGCCGCCGAGTTGGCCGACCACGCGGCTGAAGCGCAGCTGTGACTGCAGCGCAGCCGCGGCGCGCTGGACTTCCAACACAGGAGCCGAGGCGCCGGTCACATCGAGCACCTCGACGACCGTGCAGTGTTCCCCGTCGGCAAGGAGTTTTCCGAGCGATTCCATCGCCACCGCTCCGGGGTCCAGCGGCGCGTCCAACCGCAGACCGAGCAGCGCGGCCGCTGCCGCCGCCCTGGTCACCGGCAGGCCGGGCGCAACTGGATCCAACGCGCCGACGGTGCCGGTCGCCGCCAGACTACGCAGGTGCGGCAGCGTGGCGTGCTCGAGCGGCGTTGCCCCACCCGTGCCTGCCGATACCGCGCCGGCGAGCACGAGAAGCAGCTCGGGCCGGCAGGAGGTTGCGTCGATTCGGAGGGGCATCGGGGACAGGGCCACCTGTTCTGGGTTACGCCGACGGTGTGTGCGCTTGGGCACGTGAACAGTACGGCAGCGCCGGGCGGAACGCAGCATGAAGCGCGGGCGTCACGCCTGCACCGGGGCTAGCCTGAAGTGCAGACCCTTCCCCCACGCTGGAGGTCATCCATGTTCCAGTCGCTCAGGAAACCAACGATGGTGTCGCCCGCCGACGCGCTGCCCGGCCGCGAACAGGCGATGCCCGTTCCGCCTGCCCATGCGGTGCTCGGAACGCCGCTGACTCCCCCCTACCCGGACGGGACGGACGAGATCGTGCTCGGCCTCGGTTGCTTCTGGGGCGCCGAGCGGCTCTTCTGGGAGCTGGACGGCGTGGTCACCACGGCGGCCGGTTACGCGGGCGGTTTCACACCCAACCCGACGTACGAAGAGGTGTGTTCGGGCCGCACCGGCCACGCCGAGGTGGTGCGCGTGGTGTTCGACCCGCAGCGCGTCACGCTCGGCAGGATCCTCAAGACGTTCTGGGAGGGCCACGACCCAACCCAGGGGTTCCGGCAGGGCAACGACGTCGGCACGCAGTACCGTTCCACGATCTACGCGACCTCGCCGGAGCAACTCAAGACCGCCCGGGCGTCCGCGGACGCGTACGGCGCTGCGCTGGCCGAGCATTCACGCGGTCAGATCACCACTGAGATCGAGCCGGCCGGCCCGTTCTACTTCGCCGAGCACTTCCACCAGCAATACCTGGAGAAGAACCCGGGCGGCTACTGCGGCCTGGGTAGCACGGGCGTCGCGTGCCAGTTGCCGACGGGTGTGCAGGCGGCCTGAGCGGCCACCGCCCGGGGCCCGCCTAGAG
>JAAZHF010000125.1 GCA_012510865.1 Gammaproteobacteria bacterium | reverse complement strand
TGCGCGGCCGTCGGGCAGCGGCAGGAAGTTCGAGAACGGGCGCGCGACGATCCGGAGGCCGTGGTCGGCAAGACGCAGGTCGGAGGCCACGCGCGGATTGAGCAGGCTGACCGTGTAGCTGGCCACGGAATTGCGGAAGCCGGGATGGAACTCCTCGGTGACCGCTGCGCCCCCGATGATGTCGCGGCGCTCGAGCACCCTCACCTGCAGCCCGGCGCCGGCAAGGTAGGCGGCGCAGACCAGGCCGTTGTGCCCGCCGCCGACGACCAGCACGTCGTCGCGGCGGCTCATGGTGCGACCCGCCCGCGCGCCGCCCGCGCGCGCAGCAAGGCCTCGACCTCGTCGGCCAGGCGGGCCGCGGCGTCCGGCCGGCCCAGCCGTGCGGCCGCCGCGGCGGTCCCGGCCAGGAGCGCGGGCGCGGTGAAGAGGTCCTCCAGGCGCGCGGCCAGCGCGGCGGCGGTGAACCCGCCCGCGTCCTCGCGCATGCACCAGCCGGCGCCGAGCCGCTCGAGTGCTTCGGCGTTGCCGCGCTGCTCCTCGCGCGAACCGCCCTGCGGGATCGGCACCAGGATGGCGGGCCGCCCGACCACGAGCAGGTCGGCGATGGTGGTCGCCCCGGCGCGTGTCAGCACCAGGTGCGCATCGCGCAGCCGCGCCGCCATGTCGTCGAAGAAGGGCCGGAGCTCGACGTCCACGCCCGCCGATCGCAGCCGGAGCTCCACCTCCGCGGCGTCGTCCCCCCGGTACTGCAGCGACAGCCGCAGGCGGGTCCGCAGATGCTCCGGCAGCGCCAACAGGGCCTCCGGGACCACGCGCCCGAACACCGCCGCGCCCTGGCTGCCGCCGACGACCAGCAGGCGCAGCGGCCCGTCCCCGGCCAGCGATGGATACGGCGCGCGCGCGGCCTCGAGGATCGAGGCGCGCACCGGGTTCCCGGTCTCGACGAACGTGGCCCGCGCGCCTTCGGGCGCGCCGCCGTCGCCGGCGAACGAGGTCGCGACCCGGTCGGCGAAGCGGAGCAGCTGCCGGTTGGCCAGGCTCAGGCGCGTGCCCTGCTCGTGCAGCAGCAGCGGCAGGCCGAGCGTGCGCGCGGCCAGCGCCGGCGCGAAGCTCGGATAGCCGCCGAAGCCGGCGACGACCGCCACGCCGCGGCGCTTCATGTCCGCCCGCGCGGCCGCCGCGGCCCTGGCGATCACCGCCGCCGCGGCGAGCTTGCCGGGGATGCCGCCGGCCAGGCTGCGCGCCGGCAGCACCAGGTAGGTCAGGCCTTCGAGCGCCCGGCCGAAGCGCGCCCCGCGCTCCTCGGTGTACAGCACGACCCCGTGGCCGCGCGCCAGCAGCTCGCGTGCCAGCGCCTCGGCCGGGAACAGGTGTCCTCCGGTGCCACCGGCCGCCAGGCCGACCACGCCGCGCCCCGGTGCGCGCGCGCTCAATGCGATGCCTCCGCGGCGCGCTTCCCGCGCAGGCGGCCGACCAGCCACACCGCGCCCATCACCACCGCCCCCACCACGAGGCCGACCGCCAGGCTGGCGAGGACGTCGACCAGGAAGCCGGGGACGCCCGCGTCCTCGACGCGCCCGGCGAAGTGGTGCAGCACCTCGACGCCGTGGACGAAGATGCCGCCGCCGACGAGGAACATCGCGACCGTCCCGATGATCCCCAGGGCCTTCATCAGCCACGGCGCGATGTAGACCAGGCCGCGGCCGAAAGCGGCCACGGCGTCGCCCCCGCGCCGGCACAGCCACAGGCCCGCGTCGTCGAGGCGCACGATCCCCGCGACCAGCCCGTACACGATCACGGTCACTCCCAGGGCGATCGCGACCAGCGCCGAGACCTGGCCCAGCATCGAGGCCGCCGCCGCGACCCCCGGCAGCGAGAGCACGATGATCTCCGCCGACAGGATGAAGTCGGTGCGCACCGCGCCCCGGACCTTCCGCTTCTCCAGCTCCTGCGGCGTCTCGCCCGCGGCCAGCACCGCCTTCGCGCGCTCCTCCGGGTCCGGCGCGTGCGCGCGCGGCAGCAGCCTGTGCAGCACCTTCTCGAAACCCTCGTAGCAGAGGTAGGCGCCGCCGACCATCATCAGCGGAGTCACCAGGACGGGCAGGAAGAAGCTGACCAGCAGGGCTGCCGGCACCAGGATCGCCTTGTTCACCAGCGAGCCCTTGAACACCGCCCCCACCACGGGCAGCTCGCGGTGCGCGCGGACGCCGGCGACCTGCTGCGCGTTCAGCGCGAGGTCGTCGCCGAGGACGCCCGCGGTCTTCTTGGCCGCGGCCTTGGTGAGCACCGCCACGTCGTCGAGCAGGGTGGCGATGTCGTCGAGCAGGGTGAGCAG
>JAAZHF010000124.1 GCA_012510865.1 Gammaproteobacteria bacterium | reverse complement strand
GGTGCAGACCGTGGTGCTGAGCGCGGAGCGGCGGCCGGAGCTGATCGAGCGCATCCGCGCCGCCTGCGCCCAGGGGCGGCAGGCCTACTGGGTCTGTACCCTGATCGATGAAAGCGACGAAGTGGTGGCCCAGGCCGCGCAGGGCACGTTCGAAATGCTCACCGGCGCCCTGACGGGATTGCGCGTGGGCCTGGTGCATGGGCGCATGAAGGCGGCGGAAAAGCAGGACACCATGCATCGGTTCAAGGACGGTGAAATCGACCTGCTGGTGGCCACCACGGTGATCGAAGTGGGCGTGGATGTGCCCAATGCCTCGCTGATGATCATCGAGAACGCCGAGCGGCTCGGCCTCTCGCAGCTGCACCAGCTGCGCGGCCGGGTGGGGCGCGGCAGCGAGGCGTCCAGCTGCGTGCTGCTGTATCAGGCGCCGCTGTCGCAGATGGCCCGCGAGCGGCTGGAAACCATGCGCGAAACCACCGACGGCTTCATGATCGCCGAGCGCGACCTGGAACTGCGCGGGCCGGGCGAGCTGCTCGGTACCCGTCAGACCGGGCTGGCCGCCTTCCGGGTCGCCGACCTGGACGGGGCCGCGAGCGACGAGCTGCCGCCCGGGCGTACGCCGGTGCAGACCGTGGTGATGGCGGCGGGGCGGCGGCCGGAGCTGATCGAGCGCATCCGCGCCGCATGCGCCGAGGGCCGCCAGGCCTACTGGGTCTGCACCATCATCGACGAGTCCGACGAGGTGGTCGCGCAGGCCGCGCAGGCCACGTACGAGGGCCTTTCGGCCGCGCTGCCGGGCCTGCGCGTGGGCCTGGTGCACGGCCGCATGAAGGCGGCCGCGAAGCAGGCCGCGATGCGCGCGTTCAAGGACGCGGCCTGCGACCTGCTGGTGGCGACCACGGTGATCGAGGTCGGCGTCGACGTGCCCAACGCCTCGCTGATGGTGATCGAGAACGCGGAGCGGCTCGGCCTGGCGCAGCTGCACCAGCTGCGCGGCCGCGTGGGGCGGGGCAGCGACGCGTCGTCCTGCGTGCTGCTGTACCAGCCGCCGCTGTCGCGGCTGGCGCGCGAACGCCTGGAGACCATGCGCGAGACCGGCGACGGCTTCGTCATCGCCGAGAAGGACCTGGAGCTGCGCGGTCCGGGCGAACTCCTGGGCACCCGGCAGACCGGGCTGGCGGCCTTCCGGGGCGCGGACCTGGCGCGGGACGCGGGCCTCCTTCCGCTGGTGCACGAACTGGGCGAAGCCCTGCTGCGCGACCAGCCCGCGGTGGCGGAGCGGCTGGTGGAACGCTGGGTCGGGGGCGCCGCGCGCTATGCGTCCGCCTGATCGGGGATAATCCGGCGATGGACGCGCGCATCCCGCTGCTGATCGACACCGACCCGGGGGTGGACGACGCCCTGGCCCTGCTGATGGCCTTCGCGGACCCGCGCCACGAGGTCGTGGGCCTGACGGTGGCGGCGGGCAACGTCGGCCTGCGGCACACGGTGGCCAACGCGCTGCAGCTGTGCGAAGTCGCGCGACGGGACGGGGTC
>JAAZHF010000123.1 GCA_012510865.1 Gammaproteobacteria bacterium | reverse complement strand
TACGTGGGGTGGGCGCGGCGCTTCATCCTGGCCAACGGGCGGCGCCATCCGCGCGAGCTCGGGCTGGCCGAGGTCGAGGCCTTCCTGTCGCTGCTGGCGGTTCGCGACGACGTCGCGGCGAGTACGCAGAACCAGGCGCTGTCGGCGCTGCTGTTCCTCTACAGGGAGGTGCTGGGGGTCGAGCTGCCCTGGGTGGCGTCGGTCACCCGCGCCAAGCGGCCCCGGCGGCTGCCGGTGGTGCTGACGCACGCGGAGGTGCGGGCGCTGCTTGCGCTGCTCGATGGCCAGGTCGGGCTGATGGCATCGCTGCTGTACGGCGCCGGCATGCGCCTGATGGAGGCGGTGCGGCTGCGGGTGAAGGACGTGGACTTCGGCCGGCGCGAGATCCTGGTGCGCAACGGCAAGGGTGGGAAGGACCGGCGGGTGCCGCTGCCGCGCCGGGTCGAGGCCGGGCTGCGCGACCAGGTCGAGCGCGCGCGTGTGCTGCATGCGGGGGACCTGGCCGCCGGTCTCGGGGAGGTTTGGTTGCCGCACGCGCTGTCGCGCAAGTATCCGACGGCGGGCCGGGAGTTCGGCTGGCAGTGGGTGTTCCCGGCCGCGCGGCTGTCGGTGGATCCGCGCAGCGGGACGCGTCGGCGACACCACGTCGACGAGGCGGTGCTGCAGCGCGCGGTCAAGGCCGCGCGGGTGGCGGCGGGTATCGACAAGCCGGCCACCTGCCACACGCTGCGCCACTCCTTCGCCACCCACCTGCTCGATTCGGGCCACGACATCCGCACCGTGCAGGAGCTGCTGGGACACCGGGACCTGGCCACCACGCAGGTCTATACGCACGTGCTGGGCCGCGGCGCGGGCGGCGTGCTCAGCCCACTCGACCGGGACCTGGCCTGAAGGCCGGCTCAGGCCTCCGGCAGCGGAAGGCCGCGCATCGGTTTGACGGTGCGCAGGACGAAGCTCGAGTTCACGTCGCCCACGCCGGGGCGGGCCAGCACGCGGTCGAGCAGGAAGCGCGAGAAATGCTCGAGGTCGGCCACCATCACCTGAAGCAGGTAGTCCATGTCGCCGGTCAGGGCGTGGCAGGCCACCACTTCGTCCCATTCGTTCACGCCGCGGGCGAAGTCGGCCACGGCGGCGGCATCGTGGTGGTTCAGGCGGATGCGGACGAAGGCGGTCAGCCCCAGGCCGATGCGCTCGGGCTCGACTTCGGCGCGGTAGCCGGCGATCACTCCGCTGCGCTCGAGCCGCTGCACGCGTCGCAGGCAGGCCGAGGGCGACAGGTGCACGCGTTCGGCCAGCTCTGCGTTGCTCAGGCGGCCGTGGCGCTGCAGTTCGGCCAGCAGCAGGAGGTCGGTGCGGTCCAAGGTGTTGGCGGTGGACATGGGCCCGTCCCGGTGGCGGTGTGCATGATTATTGCGCAAGCCGGGCCATTACGTGCAACGAACGCAAGCAACTTGCGCCGGCTTCCGGCTACAGTCGATGGAAACACGCCGCGTGGCGCAACAATCCGCCTGCGCCCGGCGCGCCCGCGCCCGCGGCCCGTCCCGCGCCCGTGCGCCGCGACGCGGCCGCAGCGAAACAGGAGACCGCCATGTCCGCCCAGGCCCCCGTCCAGCCCCGTCGCGTCGAGAACCTGCACACCGACAAGGGCAAGGTGCCGGTGTATGCCACCGGCGTCGTCGACCAGCACTGGGAGGGCTACGCGGCCGAGGACCACGCCACCTGGGCCACCCTGTTTGAACGCCAGCGCAAGCTGCTGGTCGGCCGCGCATGCAGCGCTTTCCTCGAGGCGCAGGACGCGATGGGCATGACGCCCGACCGGATCCCGAAGTACGACGATCTCAACCGGGTGCTCGAGCCCGCCACCGGCTGGCGCCTGGTCGGGGTCGAGGGCCTGCTGCCCGAGCTCGATTTCTTCGAGCACCTGGCCAACCGCCGCTTCCCGGTGACCTGGTGGATCCGGCGCCCGGACCAGATCGACTACATCGAGGAGCCCGACCTCTTCCACGACCTCTTCGGCCACGTGCCCCTGCTGATGGACCCGGTGTTCGCCGACTACATGGCCGCCTACGGCCGGGGCGGGGTCAAGGCGCACGCCATCGGGCCCGACGCGCTGCAGAACCTGACCCGGCTGTACTGGTACACCGTGGAGTTCGGCCTCATCCGCGAGGCCGGCGGGCTGCGGATCTACGGCAGCGGCATCGTGTCGTCCAGCGGCGAGTCGGTGCACGCGCTGGAGTCGCCGGCGCCCAACCGCATCGGCTTCGACCTCGAGCGCATCATGCGTACGCGCTATCGCATCGATACCTACCAGAAGACGTACTTCGTCATCGACGATTTCGAGCAGCTGATGGCCGCCACCGCGCCGGACTTCACGCCGATCTACGCGCGCCTGGCTGAGCAGCCCTCGATCCCGGCCGGCGCGGTGCTCGGGACCGACGTCGTCCACCAGCGGGGCAGCGGCGAGGGCTGGGCCGCCGACGGCGACGTGTAAAGGCACTTTCGCGGGCCACGACATCGCGGCCACAGCGTTCCGCGGGCGCGGCCCGCGTTCCCGCCCTCGCGTGCGCGGCGCGGGAGACAATGTCGCCCGTGACCGCCTCCCTCCCGCACCGTCCGCCGGCCGTCGTGCCGGCCAGCCTCTCCATCGCCATCGCCGCCGCGCTCGCCTTCGCCCCTGCGCAGGCGCAGGACGCCCGCGACGGCGCGCCCGCGTCGGCCCCTGCCCCCACCACGCTCGACGCGATCGTCGTCGAGGCCACGCGGCTGCGCACGGTCCCCGCCTTCGACACGCCGGCCTCCACCGCCACCATCGACCTCGACGGCGAGCGCGCCAGCGCCGACGCCGACGTCTCCGAGGCGCTGCGCGGCGTCCCCGGGCTGCTCGCGCGCGACCGCCAGAACCTGGCCCAGGACACGCAGCTGTCGATCCGCGGCTTCGGCGCGCGCGCGACCTTCGGCGTGCGCGGCCTGCGGCTGTACGCCGACGGCATCCCGGCGTCGATGCCGGATGGCCAGGGCCAGCTCTCGCACTTCAGCCTCGCCGGCGCGGAGCGCATCGAGGTGCTGCGCGGGCCGTTCTCGGCGCTGCACGGAAATTCCTCCGGGGGCGTGGTCTCGATCCACAGCGCCGACGGCCAGGCCGGCGATCCCTGGCGGCTGCGCGCCACCGTGGGCAGCGACGGCACCTGGACCGGCGCGGCGCGCCTGCTCGGCGGCAACGACGTGGTCGGCTACAACTTCTCCGTCTCGCGCCTGGACACCGACGGCTGGCGCGACCACTCCGCGGCGCGCCGCGACGTCGCCAACCTCAAGCTCGGCTTCGACCTTGGCGGGCGCCGGCGCCTGGACCTGGTGCTCAACCACGTCGACATCCCGGAGGCGCGCGACCCGCTCGGCCTGAACGCGGAGCAGGTGCGCCAGGATCCGCGCCAGGCCGTGGCCAACGCCTACGTCTACGACACCCGCAAGAGCGTGCGCCAGTCGCAGGCGGGCGCGGTGTTCGAGCAGGGCTTCGGCGATGCGCAGGCGCTGCGCCTGTCGGCCTGGGGCGGTGAC
>JAAZHF010000122.1 GCA_012510865.1 Gammaproteobacteria bacterium | reverse complement strand
GTCCCGGTATTCCCCGGCTGCGATCGGCCGCTGCTGCACCCGGCGCCGGACGCGGCCAACGTGCACGGCAGCGACGGTTTCGGCGGCACCGCGCTGGCGCCGGCGTCGCGCGCGGCCGAGGCGCGCCACGCCGCGGAGGCAATCATCGGGCTTTCGCACCGCCACGCAGGCCGCCTGCTGCTGGTGACCCTGGGGCCGCTGACCAACGTGGCGCTCGCGCTGCGGCTGGATCCCACGCTGCCCGCGCGCGTGGCGCGGCTGGTGGTGATGGGCGGCGCCGCGACCGCGCACGGCAACATCACCCCGGCCGCCGAGTTCAACGTCTTCTTCGACCCCGAGGCCGCCCACATCGTGTTCGAGGCCTTCCCGCGCTTCGACCTCTGCGACTGGGAAGCGACCATGGCGCACGGCTTCCCGCACGACGAGGCCGAGCGCTGGCTCGCGGCGCCGGGCCCGGTGGCGGCCTTCTACGAAGCCGTTTCCAGGCACACCCGGCGCTGGTCGGCGGACGCCCGGGGCGACCGCTGGCACTCCGCCGATGCCCTGGCGATGGCCATGGCCCTGCGTCCGGAGGGCGTGGTCGAGGCGGCGGAGCGTCCGGTCGAAGTCGTGCTCGGGCACTCCCCGGCGCGCGGCGCCACCCTGGTGGACTGGCAGCGCCAGCTCGGCCGGCCCGACCGGGCCCGGATCCTGCGCCGCTACGACCAGGCGGTTTTCGAGGCCATGGTGCAGGAGGCCCTCGCCGGGGCCTGGCTTGCGGACGCCTGAGGCGCGGGCTATAATGCCGCTCTTTCCCTGCTCATCCCGGTGCCCGCCCATGAAGGCCGACATCCATCCCGAATACCGCGAAGTCGTCTTCCAGGACGTGACCTCGGACTTCAAGATCCTCACCCGTTCCACGCTCTCCAGCAAGGAGACCGTGAAGTGGGAGGACGGCAACGAGTACCCGCTGGTCAAGATCGAGGTCAGCTCGGCCTCGCATCCGTTCTACACCGGCCAGAACAAGCTGATGGACACCAGCGGCCGCGTCGACAAGTTCCGCAAGCGCTACGCCAAGTAGGCGCCTGCCGCGATGCACGCCGTGACGGCCGCCCCCGGGCGGCCGTCGTCGTTCCGGGCGGACGCTTCGTCCCATGGTCCCGGTGAATCCGTGGATACGGCGGCGCACGTGCCTATGCGATAATTGGCGCATCGCGCCAGAGCCGCGATCCGCCTGTTTCCCCGCCCGCGCGCCGCGCCGCGGCGGGACGCCAAAAGGAGTGCGAGAGTGTCCGCCATCGAGAACAAGGCCGGCGACGCGCCGTCCATCGCCACCCTGCAGGTCGACGGTGCCTCCGTCGAGCTGCCGGTGCTGAAGCCCACCCTCGGCAACGAGTGCATCGAAATCTCGAAGATGCCCCGGGCCGTCGGCCGCTTCACCTACGATTCCGGCTTCACCGCCACCGCCAGCTGCAAGTCGTCGATCACCTACATCGACGGCGACGAGGGCGTGCTGCTGTACCGCGGCTACCCGATCGAGCAGCTCGCCGAGCACTCGAACTTCCTCGAGGTCGCCTACCTGCTCATGAACGGCGAACTGCCGGACGCGAAGCAGTTCGCGTCGTTCGAGCACGACGTCACGCACCACACGATGATGCACGAGGCGTTCAAGAGCTTCATCGGCGGCTTCCGCCACGCCGCCCACCCGATGGCCATGCTGGTCGGCATGCTCGGCTCGATGGCGAGCTTCTACCACAACGACCTCGACTACGACGATCCGGCGCAGCGCCGGCTCGCCGGCATCCGGCTGATCGCGAAGCTGCCGACCATAGCGGCGGCCTGCTACCGCTATTCGATGGGCTGGCCGCTGAACTACCCGCGCAACGACCTCGGCTACGTTGAGCGCTTCCTGCACATGATGTTCGAGCTGCCCAGCGGCCCGCTGGAGCTGCCGCCGGTCGCCGCCAAGGCGCTGGACCTGCTCTTCATCCTGCACGCCGACCACGAGCAGAACGCCTCCACCTCGACCGTGCGCCTGGTGGGCTCCACCGGCGCCAATCCCTACGCCTGCATCGCCGCCGGCGTGGCGGCGCTGTGGGGGCCCGCGCATGGCGGTGCCAACGAGGCCGTGCTGAAGATGCTGGCCGAGATCGGCGACGTGAAGAACGTCCAGTCGGCGGTCGACCGCGCCAAGGACAAGGAGTCGGGCTTCCGCCTGATGGGCTTCGGCCACCGCGTGTACAAGAACTTCGATCCGCGCGCGAAGATCATCCGCGAGATGACGCACAAGGTGCTGGGCGAGCTCGGCATCGACGACCCGATGCTCGAGGTCGCGATGCGCCTGGAAGAGGCGGCGCTGAAGGACGACTACTTCGTGCAGCGCAAGCTTTACCCGAACGTCGACTTCTACAGCGGCATCATCTACAAGGCGCTCAAGATCCCGACCGAGATGTTCACGGTGATGTTCGCCATCGCCCGCACCGCCGGCTGGGTCTCGCACTGGCTGGAGCAGCAGGACGATCCCGAGTTCAAGATCGGCCGTCCGCGCCAGATCTACACC
>JAAZHF010000121.1 GCA_012510865.1 Gammaproteobacteria bacterium | reverse complement strand
TGACATACTCGTCGGAGAGCGCGTGATTGCCACCCTTGGCCGGCATGAAGCCGGTGGAAACGGTAACGCCTTCGATGGGGTGCAGGTGCAGCGTGTCGGCGCCCTGCGAGATGCAGGCCGTCCAGTCGCCCTGCACCAGCCTGGGCGCGCCCGCGACCCCGGCGGCGTGGCAGCCGGCGCACAGGTTGTTGTAGATTTCCGAGCCGTCCAGCGTGCCGCCATAGGCCACCTGCGACGCGGCCGACGCCGCGGCCGCGGCTGCGGCAGCGGCCTGCGCGGCGGCGCCGGTGTCGCCCGCATAGACCGCGCCGACCGGCGCGATGCGCTCGACCACGCGCGCGGCGGCGGACGGATCCGCTTCCGTGGGCAGGGACTTGTGCAGGAAATAGGAGGCCGCGATCAGTCCCAGGGTGACCACCGTCAGGAAGCCGATGATCAGGGAGAACCGCTTGAGGAAGTCGAGGTCGTAGTTGCGCACGGAGCACCTTGGCCTGCGTGGCCCGCGGCCACAGCTGCGCCGGATTATAGAGCACGGGCCGCGTGGGCGACACGGTGGCCGGCGCCGCGCGCGTCGGTGCACGGGCGCGTTGCCTGCAATCCACGCCCCCGGCTGCTAGAATGCCCCGTTCGCCGCGCCCCCGATGTCTTGCCGCCCCCTGGCGGTTCCGGGGCCGCCCCATGGCGCAGCCGGTCCTGCACTTCGTCCTGCAACGATCCCGGCGCGGACCCATGCGTCCGCCGGACCCCTTGCGTGCTGCGTCCCATCCAAGCCCATGCGGCTTCGACCAGGGAGCTTCCGCCTGCCAGTGGCCGACCTGACGTTCTACCAACTGCAAACCTCCACCGTCCTCCTGCTCATGCTCGCCTTCTATGGCGGCACCTTCCTGATGTCCACGCGCATCGCGCGCAGGAACGAGAACGCGGACGGCTACATGACCTCCAACGGCGCGATCGGATTCGGCATCTCCGCCGCCAGCATGACCGCCACCTGGATCTGGGCCGCGTCCTTCTACGCAGCGGCCACCTCCGGCTACAGGTACGGCATCTCCGGGCCCATCCACTACGGCCTCTGGGGTGCGCTGATGATCCTCTTCATCTATCCGTTCGGCCGCCGCTTCCGCGAGCTCGCGCCCGAGGCGCACACGCTGGCCGAGATCATGCACGCCCGCCACGGGCGCTCCAGCCAGCTGATCCTGGCCGGCTCCAACATCGCCGGCAGCGTCATCAGCCTGATGGCCAATTTCACCGCCGCCGGAGCCCTGGTGGCCATGCTCTCGCCGCTGGACTTCGTGCACGGCGTGCTCATCGCCGGCATCGGCACGCTGTCCTACACGCTGTGGTCGGGCTTCCGGGCCTCGGTGATGACCGACGTGGCCCAGGTCGCCGCGATGCTCGGCGCGGCCGCGCTCATCATCCCCGTGGTGTTCTTCAGCGCCGGCGGCATCGATGCGATCTCGCAGGGCTGGGACCGGCTGGGCGCCGAGCAGGCGACGATGTTCTCAAGGACCGCGTTCCTCGAGCAGGGCGCGCCGTACTTCGTGGCCGTGCTTGCCTACGCCATCGGCAACCAGACCATCGCGCAGCGGCTGTTCGCGGTGCGCGAGGACCTGATCAGGCCGACCTTCGTCACCGCCACGATCAGCTACGGCGCCACCGTCATCGGGCTGGGCATGCTGGGCGTGGTCGCGCTGATGGTCGGCATGGAGCCGGCCGGCGGGGACCACAACAACCTGATCCCCCAGATGGCCTCGAGCTACCTCGGGCCGGTGATGATCGGCGTGTTCTTCATCATGGTGATCGGCTCGCTGTCGTCGACCGCCGACTCCGACCTCGCCGCGCTGTCGTCGATCATGATGACCGACATCTACGGCAAGAACATCGCCAGGGGTCGCGTGGACCCGGCGACGATGCTCTGGGTCGGCCGCATCACCATGGTCGTGGCCACCACCGCGGGGCTGGTGTTCGCCAGCTTCCGGGTCGACATCCTGTCGCTGCTGGTGTTCGTGGGCGCGCTCTGGGGCTCGATCGTGTTCCCGGTGATCGCCAGCGTGTACTGGGACCGGGTCACGGGCCGCGCCTTCACCACCGCCGTGCTGGTGTCGCTGGCGGTGTTCACCGTCTCCCGCTTCGAGCTGCTGCCGATCGAAGGCGCCTTCGCCCTGGTCCTGGAGTCCTTCGCAACGCTCGGCGCCGGCGTCGTGCTGGGACTGATGGCCTTCGGCTTCTTCGGCAAGCGCGTGGGCATCGCCGTCGGCGTCCTCGGCGCCCTGGGGCTGGCGCCATTCACCTTCGGCTTCCTGCGCGACTACACCGTGCTGCTGAGTTCGCTCAACGCCTATGGCGTCAGCACCACCATCTGCGTGCTGCTGAGCCTGCGCAGCGCCGATCGCTTCGACTTCGACCTGATCGGAAAACGCGTGCGCAACTTCGACGAGGCGCAGGACGTGCCCGCGGTGCCCGACGACGGCCCGGTCCCGGCCTTCGCGGAGGCGCGCCGATGAGGGACATCCTGATGCTCGCCTACGTGCTGGTGTGGCCGGTGCTGGTCGCGGTGATGATGTTCATCATGGGCCGCGGGGTGTGGCGGGACTTCCGTCGCGCCAGGAAGCACGGCGATGAACTCGTCTGAGGACGGCCCGGGCGCGCCGCCCCGCGCGCTGACGCCGCGACGACGCGGCCGGGGGTCGAATGGCGTCGGTCGCGCCCGCGGGCGCGGCCTCCTTCCGTCCCGATGGAGTCCGCATGGCGCGCCGGAAAAGGCTCAGGCTGGCCACGTTCACCGTCAACGGCATCGCCGCGCGCCTGCCGCACCTGCTGGAGTGGCTGGCCCGGGAGCGGCCCGACGTCGTCGCGCTGCAGGAGCTGAAGGCGGTCGACGAGGGATTCCCGGCGGCCGAGCTCGAGGCAGCCGGCTACGGCGCGGCCTGGCACGGCCAGCGTTCCTGGAACGGCGTCGCCCTGCTCGGCCGCGGCACGGTGCCGGTGGAAAGCCGGCGCGGCCTGCCCGGCGATCCGGGGGACGACCAGAGCCGCTACATCGAGGCCGCGGTGCACGGGATCGTCGTCGCCGCGCTCTACCTGCCCAACGGCAACCCCCGGCCGGGCCCGAAGTTCGACTACAAGCTGCGCTGGATGCAGCGCCTGCACCGCCACGCACGGAGCCTCGTCGGCCTGGAGCACCCGGTGGCGATGGTCGGCGATTTCAACGTCATCCCCACCGACGAGGACGTCTACGATCCCAAGGCATGGCGGAAGGACGCGCTGATCCAGCCGGAGGTGCGCGAGGCCTGGTTCCGCCTGCTCGACCAGGGCTGGACCGACGCCCTGCGCCAGGTCCATCCGGACGCGCGCATCTACACCTTCTGGGACTATTTCCGCCAGCACGCCGAGCGCGACCGCGGACTCCGCATCGACCACCTGCTGCTCAACCCGGCCCTTGCGCCACGCCTCGTGGACGCGGGCGTCGACCGCTGGGTGCGGCTGCGCGAAAAGGCCAGCGACCATGCGCCGACGTGGGTGGAGCTGGAGGCGGGTTGACGGGCCCGGCGGGCGCTGCCGGCGGGGCCGCGGAATGGCGCGCCTGGAGGGATTCGAACCCCCGACTGGCTTCGGAAGCCAGTCCTTAAAGGCGGTCTATAAAGGTTTAAATAGGTGTCAACTTCAGTTACGCTGACATAAGTTATTGATTTCAAATAGCTTAAAATCAGATACTTCGTGCAAGCGATCCTGAGAACACCTTTTAGCACCATTTGACACCGACCGCAACACTGCTATTTTCCGTCACAGATGGCAGATGTGAGATGAGCAATGGCATCCCACAGCGTATCGGCTGGCGCTCCGAGCCTGCTGCTCGCCGGGCTCCCCCAGCGGATGGGAATCGAAGTGGCAATCCTGGCGTGGCACGGGCCACTGTGCCATGCCCTGAGGCGAGTCCTCGGACAGCCACCCAGGGAGGCCTATCTCTTCAGGAATGTCCTGAGTCATGCAATTGAGCATGGCGAAGCACTGGCACGCGACGCTCGTGACCAGATCGTAGGAAGGGACCTCAAGCCCGATCAGTTCCCACTGGCCGCACTCCTGCTCGGACTCCCCCGCCGGCTCCAGCCGATCGAGAAGACGTTGGCCTGGTTGGTATTGGAGGCCCACTTGGGCCGGGCGCGGGAAAGCCTTGTCCTTGCCCTCGCCCAAGTCATCCGTGGCTTGTCCAGGGGTGGAGCCTCAAAGCTGACCCATACCATCGATGAATGTAACGGCGTAACCCAGCTCTTGACCAAGATGCATCGCTTGGCAGGCGAGAACCCCGACCTCGGCCAAACTGGCCACCGGAACTTCGATGCACTGTGGCGCGATGAATTGCATGCCTTCTGCATGGCGCTGGTCTTGCAGGCGAGGCCCGCAGGCGACGAAGGGGAAATTGAGGACGCCATTGACCGTCCTGGCATCCTCACGGAAGGCCCGCTTGATGCGGTGGGCCAGGACCCCGACGAGGGGGCCTTCCAGGCATCCTTGCCAGTCGAGCCGCATCAAAAGATCCGCGCGAGGCGAATGCGGCACGCGCTTGATTGGTCAATGCACATGAGTCGACGAAGCTCGCCGGACTTGCTCCGGCCAGCCGAGAACGTGCTGCCTTCGGAAGTCAGGGAATATCGATGGGCCCGTGCCGTCCAGGACGCGGAGCTGGCCTTGGACAAGGAGGACCAGGGGGAGGCCCAATACGCTCTGCTGGCCGTCCTCTCACTGGAGGCTGGCCTTAGCGCGAGGGAGGCGCTTCGAACCGCATTCGGCAGCCGCGCCATGGCTGGTAGCCCAGCCATCGATCTGGACGCACAGGCCCTGAGGCGACCAGAATTACTTCGCCCGAACTGCTTCATACCCGAGGAGGGGGACGAACGCTGGGTTCCCACTGGGGGGGATGCGCTATTCCCCCTCTCGTCCAGTTGCATCGAACTGCTCAGGCGCCTTCGGGCAATCCGATTGCGGCGGTCCCCATTGCTCTCCTCTTCCCTGTTGCTGAACAACGAGCCTCAACCCGATGGAAGGCCGGCGCCCGTCAACAAGGGCAGGTTGCGAGCCGCGACAAGCGCCGCTCATCGCTTGGTGCTGGCCATCGCGATTGCCGACTCAATGGGAATCGACGCCGCCCAGCGCGCCTTCGGCGACTCCTTCGGGCTCTCTACCGCCCCGGCGTTCTATGGCTCATATCCCGCATTGGATCTTGCCCGGGTGCTTGCCAGCGCAAACGCCTTCGTTGGCCACGGGTTGCCAGGCGCGCCCTGGGTCGCTGCCGCAAGCCACGCACTCGGCTCCCGGGTGCGGCCCCTAAGCCCACCCTACAGCCGGGCTTAGGAAAAGCTGCAGGGTGAACCGGGGCGCCGGAAAGGACGCCCATCCAGCCACCAGCTTGCCGCGGAGTGGCGGCTACGACGGGACCGCCTGCTCATCCACTTCCTGCTGGCTACGGGTCATCGCCCGGAG
>JAAZHF010000467.1 GCA_012510865.1 Gammaproteobacteria bacterium | reverse complement strand
GGCCCCGGTTGCGCGTCTGGCCCGTTCCCGTGGGCCCCGCCCTCGCCGCCGCCATCGGCATACCCGTCGTCTTCGCCGCCCTCTGCGCCGGACTGTGGGCCGCCGGCGTCGTCGCCCCCGACTGGGAGACCCGCGCCCTCATGCTTCAGATCCCGTCGGCGGAGCAGCTCAACCGGGCCGAGCCTCTGTCGCCATCCACGGTGGTGGTGTCCTACCTGGTCCTCAGCGTCGTCCTCGGTCCGACGTTCTTTGCCCTCCTTTTTCTGGCAAGCGAGATCGGGTGGCGCGACTATTTCCTGTCCCGCCTGCTCCCGGTAGGCCGGGTCCGGGCCCTCCTTCTGTCGGGATTGTTCTGGGGCCTGTGGCTGGCCCTCCTCGGGTTGGCCGATCCCTGGAACGAGCTTTCCGTCGGGCCCTTCCTCCTCCGTCAGGTGGCTTTTGGCGTGGCCTTCGGCGCCTTCGTGGGCGAGGCGTGGCGCCGATCGCGCCACGTGGGCCTCGCCGCCGTCATCACCGGCTCGCTCCAGGCCCAGTTGCAGGGCGTCTGGTTCTACCTTTTCCCCGATTCCGAGTACCTGGGCATCGGCCTGCCGGCCACGGCGATATGGGCGGCCCTGGCCCTTGCCCTCATCGCCTGGCCCGAGAAGGGGCTCGCCCGCGACGACGCCCCGTCGTCCGGCGCCGTCGCCCGCGGCTGAAACCCCACGAACTTCGACGCCCCTACGGACGCACCAGCAGACCCGCCCCGTCCACGGCCGTGTTGACGACCACGGCCTCTTCCACCTCTTCGGGGGTCAAAGGGCGGTCGAGACCGGCAAGGCGAGCGTAATCGGGCCGGGCCATCCGCGCGCGCAGCCCCCGAGCCACGGCGTCGGCGCCGTCGGCCCGGCACAGGGCCAGCACCGCGCCCGCAATGCCCGCCCCGGTGAGGCACGCCCCCAGGGCACCGGCCTCGAGGGCCGCATCGACCAGGGCATCCAGGACAGGGCTGCTGGCGCCATACTCGCCGGGGCACTCGACGAGGGGCCGCCCGGCCCGTGCATGGTCCGCCAGGGCCCGGTCGTCCACGGGAAACTCGAAGGGTTTGCCGTCGGCGGTGACCCGGCGGTCGCCGTCGTGGCCGAGGGTCATGAGTCGTCCGGCGCCCCCGTAATCGCCCTTCGCCAGCCGGTCCGGGAAGATTCGGGCCCGCTCCGATTCCGCCAGGCCGAACAGGAGAGACCCCCGCAGGCGAAGCCGTCGGGGCCGCTCGTCCTCCGGGACCGCACCGAAGTACCGTTCGTAGGATTCGCGTAGATCGGGCAGATCATATTGCGTCCGCAGCGATTCCCAGTCGATCTCCTCGGGTATCTCCCGCAGCACGTCGTACAGGTCGGCCGGCGCGGGCAGATGGGGCGCCACCGCCGTGGCGAATCGAGAAAGGCGGTCGAAGGCCGACACGTCCGCCTCGGGCAGTCCCCGCCGCCGCAGGGCCTGCCGGAACACCTCGAGGGCCAGGGAGTACGCGAACCGGTTGCGTGTATATTCTATGAGGGCGG
>JAAZHF010000120.1 GCA_012510865.1 Gammaproteobacteria bacterium | reverse complement strand
CCAGCTGCGCGCCCCGTTCCTCCATGAGGCGGCGCACCTGGGGGTCGTTGAGGAAGGCGGCTTCGGCCGCCCCCTGGCGCTGTTCACGCTCGCGCTCGACGCGCGCGTGCAGGGTCTCGCCCGCTGCGGCGGCCCCGGTTTCGAAGCGGATCTTCGGCTGCATGCTCCACGCCGCGCCGAGCGCATCGGCCAGCTGCTGCACGAGGAAGGGCGCGCACAGGTGGTCGTCCGACTCGGGCAGGGACAGCTGCAGCACGTCGCCATCGAGCGCCACGAAGGCGGAGCTCGCCGCCAGCTCGCGCACCGGGCCGCGGAGCTGCAGGCCGGCGACGAAGTCGGGCCAGGACCCGGGGTCCAGGTCGGCCCGGGCCACGGACGGGGCCTGCACGGGCGGCGGCGGTGCGGGCGGGGCGGGCGCCGGCGCTGCCGGAGGCGCCGGGGCGGCGGCATCCCGCGACGGCGGCGCCTCCGGCCACGGCGGGGAATCGGTCGGGTCGGCATGGATCGCGGTCGGCGCCGGTCCGGCCGCCGCAGGAGCGGCGGGTCCGGTCGCGCGGGGCGCAGCGGCCGTGGAAGGACGGGTCCCGATCGGCGCCGCGTGCGCCGCCGCGGCGGGACGCGCGTCCGCCAGCGCAGCGCGCGCGGCCGCGGCCGCGGACCGGCCGCCGCCCTGGCCGGCGGCGGAAGCAGTGCCGCCCGCAGCCCCGTCGACGCCCGCCGGCGCTCCGCCCGGAGCCGGCCGGAACGCCAGCATCCGCAGAAGGCTCATCTCGAAGCCCACCCGCGCGCTCGGCGCAAGGCTGATGTCGCGGCGGCCGGCGACCGCCATCTGGTACCAGAGCTGCACCAGCTCCGGCCGCAGCGCCTGCGCCAGGGCCTGGACGTCGACGCCGTCGGCCTCCATCGCGCTTCCCGGCACCAGCTGCTTCACCTGGATGCGGTGCAAGGCCTCGGCGAGGGCGTCGAGCACGCCTGCCCAGTCGGGCGCGAAGCCGGCGAGCTCCTCGACCGTGGCCATCAGCGCGTCGCCGTCGTCCTTCGACAGCGCGTCCAGCAGCGCCGCGACCTGGGTGCGGTCGACCGTGCCGAGCATCGACGCCACGGCGTCGCCGCCCAGCGCGACGTCGCCACCGGCGCCGCTGTAGCCGATCGCCTGGTCGAGCAGGGACAGCGCGTCGCGCATGCTGCCGTCGGCCGCCTTCGCGAGCAGGCGCACCGCGCCCGCGTCGACGGCGATGCCTTCGGCGGCCAGGATCTTCTCCAGCTGGCCGCGGATCTGCTCCTCGTCCAGGCGCTTGAGGTTGAACTGCAGGCAGCGCGACAGCACCGTGACCAGCAGGCGCTGCGGGTCGGTGGTCGCGAACAGGAACTTGACGTGCTCCGGCGGCTCCTCGAGGGTCTTCAGCAGCGCGTTGAACGCCGCCTTCGAGAGCATGTGCACCTCGTCGATCAGGTACACCTTGTAGCGCCCCCGGGTGGGCATGTACTGCGCGTTCTCGATCAGCTCGCGGATGTTGTCGACGCCGGTGTTGGAGGCCGCGTCGATCTCCAGCAGGTCGATGTAGCGGCCGGCGTCGATCGCGAGGCAGGTCTCGCACTCCCCGCAGGGATCGCTGGAGGCCCCGCGCTCGCAGTTCAGGCTCTTGGCGAAGATCCGGGCGATGGTGGTCTTGCCGCCGCCGCGGGTACCCGTGAACAGGAAGGCGTGGTGGACGCGCCCGGAATCCAGTGCGTTGACCAGGGCGCGGACGACGTGCTCCTGGCCCACCAGTTCGGCGAAACGCCTGGGGCGCCACTTGCGGGCGAGGACGAGGTAGGACATGGGGACATTCTGCCACGCGGGGTGCTTTGGGATGGCGGAGGCGGCGCTGGGGACGGGGTGGGACGAGAGCGTCGCGCCTTGTCGATACAGCCGTCGGGGCGCTAGAATTCCGGGTCCCGTGCGGCCGCGCCAAGGCAGGCATGACGCCCGGACCAGGTGCGGAGAGGTGTCCGAGTGGTTGAAGCAGCACGCCTGGAAAGTGTGTAAGCGTCTAAACCGCGCTTCGGGGGTTCGAATCCCCCTCTCTCCGCCAGTTCCACGTGCGCGCCCCGCAGCCGGCGCGCGAGCAGGTTTCCATGGTGGCCCCGTCGGCCCCTCGCGACGCTAGGTCGAAAACCCCGCCAGGGCCGGAAGGCAGCAACGGTATCGATCGACGCGGGCGCCGAGGCAAGTCGGCGGGGCCGCCTCCATTCAGGGCGCGGCGATCCCCGCGCGTCTCATTCTCGACGGGTCTCGTCTTCAGCCTGCCTGCAGCGCCGGGTGCGGCACCGGGTTGGCCAGGGCGAAGGCCTCGCCCGGTCGCGCGACGCGGTGGCCACGCGCGCGCATGGCGTCGCCGTCGGCCTCGCTGGCGTAGTGGTAGAGCACGCAGCGCGACAGGAGACCGGCCGGGTATTCGCGCTCGAGGTCGTCGATGCCGCTGTGCGAAGGATTGCCGACCAGGCCGCAGTCATGCGCGACCAGCTCGCCCTGGGCGGCCGCGGCCGCCAGCGCCTCGGGGATCGGCCGGGTGTCGCCGGGCCAGGCGAGGCTTCCGCGCAGGCGCAGCCCGAAGGCGGTGCGCGGCCAGTGGTGGCGCGCCTCGAAGACCTCCAGGCGCACCCCCTCGTGCCAGAACGCATCGCCGACCGGGACCACGCGGAAGGCGTCCCAGAAGTTGACGCCGCCCTCCGCGAGCGCGTTCGGGTACGCCGCCACGCGACGGTGGAGCAGCGGCAGCACGTCGACCGGGACGTAGACCGGCATCCGGCCGCGCAGGGCGGGATCGAACCAGTTCGCCACGAACAGGCGCTCGAAGCCGGCCACGTGGTCGAGGTGGACGTGGGTGACGAACAGCGCCGGCGGCGGCGCGCCGTAGTGCGCGAAGTAGGCCGTGAGGCCCTCGGCGCCGCAGTCGATGGCCAGCCACGGCAGGCCGTCGCGCTCGATCGTGGCCATGGGCGAACCCAGCCAGACCGCCGAAGCGCTGCCGACGCCCTGGAACCTCAGGCTCCAGGCCATCTCAGAT
>JAAZHF010000119.1 GCA_012510865.1 Gammaproteobacteria bacterium | reverse complement strand
TACCCTGCCTCGGAAGCGCGCTGGCAGCGCATCCTCGCCTCATGGGCCTAACGCCACAGCTCGCAGGTCAGCGCGCAGTGGCCGGGCGCGATCGTGCTCGAAGTGCGCGCCAGCTTCCGCCTGTTCGGGCCGTGGCCGCGCTTCGAGGCGCGGCTGCGCGAGGAACTCGACGGGCTCGGCTTCGGCCACCGCATCGCGCTGGCGCCGACGCCGCGCGCGGCGCGGGTGTTCGCGGGCCTGCGCGACGGCTTCGCGGTCACTGGCGCCGGGGCGATGCGCGAGGCGCTGGCGCGGGTGCCGGTGCGCCGCGCGGCGCTGCCCGACGGCGCCGGCGAGCGCCTGCAGCGCATGGGCGTGCGCACGCTCGGCCACCTGCGCGCGCTGCCGCGCGACGGCCTGCGGCGACGCTTCGGCGTCGCGCTGCTCGAACACCTCGACCGCCTGCACGGCGATGCCGACGATCCGCTGCAGATGTACGCGCCGCCGGACCATTTCGACGGCCGCATCGAGCTGGGCTTCGAGGTCGAGAGCCACCAGGCGCTGCTGTTCCCGCTGCGGCGGCTGGTCGCCGAGCTCGCGACGTACCTCTCCGCGCGCGACGGGGGGGTGCAGCGCTTCACCCTGCGCCTGGAGCACGAGGCGCGCCACGCGCTGCCTTCGCACGAGGCCGACCGGGTGCAGCGGGCCGCGGTGCCCTTCACCGGGGTGCCGGTCGGCCTGCTCGCCGCCGAGCGCGACGCGGGGCTGCTGTTCGAGCTCACCCGCAACCGCCTGGAACAGGTGGCGCTGCCGGCGCCGGTGGTCGGCCTGCGCCTGCTGGCGCGTGAGCTGCCGCCGTTCGTGCCGGCCGAGCGCGACCTGTTCGACACCCGTCCGGCGCAGGCGGTGCCCTGGCCGCAGCTGCGCGAGCGCCTGCGCGCGCGGCTGGGCGACGGGGCGGTGCATCGCGTCGCGCCGTCGGGCGACCCGCGTCCCGAGCGCGCCTGGCGTCGCGCCGAGGCGGGCGAGGGCGGCGACGCGGCCTGCGCCACGGCGGCGCCACCGCGGCCGCCGCGCCCGGCCTGGCTGCTGCCGCGCCCGGTGCCGCTGCGCAACCTGCGGCTGCGCATCGTGTCGGGTCCCGAGCGCCTGGAAAGCGGTTGGTGGGACGGCGAGGACGCGCGCCGCGACTACTACGTGCTGGAAACCTCGCGCGGCCAGCGCGCCTGGGCCTTCGTGCCGCCGGGCGAGCGCGACGGCTGGATGCTGCACGGATGGTTCGCATGAGCCGCCGTGGCCCGCGGGACGGGCGGCCATGAACCGCGACGACGACCACGGCGAGCCGTCACGGCGGGTGCGGTTCGAGGCGGCGAATGATTCCGCCGGGGATCCCGCCCCGGCTTCCGCCCCGGCTTCCGCCCTGGATCCCGCCCTTTGTAGGAGCGGCTATAGCCGCGAATGGGTTCCCCGAAAGTCCTGCATGAGCAGCCGCAACTGCGACCCGGGGAAGCTCGCCATCGCAGCTATAGCTGCTCCTACAGGAGCTGCTTCCACGGCGTCTGCTTCCACAAGAGGATCCTTGCCGCCCTACGCCGAACTCCACTGCCTCTCCGACTTCAGCTTCCTCCGCGGCGCCGCCAGCGCCGAGGAGCTGTTCACCCGCGCCGCGCAGTGCGGCTACGAGGCGCTGGCGATCACCGACGAGTGCTCGCTGGCCGGCATCGTGCGCGCGCACGAGGCGGCGAAGTCCAGTGGGGTGAAACTGGTGGTCGGCGCGGAGTTCCGCCTCGACGACGGCCTGCGCCTCGTGCTGCTGGGCGAGGACGCCGCTGGCTACGCCCAGCTGTGCCGGCTCATCACCACCGCGCGCCGCGCGGCGACCAAGGGCGACTACCGCCTGACCCGCGCCGATCTCGAAGCCCAACTGGCCGAAACCTGCAGGAGCGGCTACAGCCGCGAAATCCCCGACCCCTGTAGGAGCGGCTACAGCCGCGAAATCCCCCGACCCTGTAGGAGCGGCTACAGCCGCGAAATCCCCGACCCCTGTAGGAGCGGCTACAGCCGCGAAATCCACCATGGGATGGCTGGGGATATTGCGATCGCGGCTATAGCCGCTCCCACAGAAGCCGCTCCCACAGAAGCCGCTCCGGCAGGGGCGGGCCTTGGGCTGTTCGCGCTGTGGCTGCCGGGGCGCGTGCCCGATGCGGGCGAGGGCGCCTGGCTGCGCCGCGTCTTCGGCGAGCGCGCCCACCTTGCCGTCGAACTCCATCGTGAGGAGGACGATGCCGCGCGCTTGGCCCGCCTGCTTGCGCTGGCCGCGGACCTCGACCTCGTGCCGCTCGCCGCCGGCGACGTGCACATGGCCACCCGCCGCCAGCGCGTGCTGCAGGACACGATGACCGCGATCCGCCACGGCCTGACGCTGGCCGGGGCCGGCGCGCACCTGTTCCGCAACGGCGAGCGCCACCTGCGCCACCGCTACACGCTCGGCAACATCTACCCGCGCGCGCTGCTGGAGAACGCCGCCGCGCTGGCGCGCCGCTGCCGCTTCTCGATGGCGGAGGTCCGCTACACCTATCCCGAGGAGCTGGTCCCGCCGGGGCGGACGCCCACCAGCCACCTGCGCGCGCTGGTCGAAGCCGGCATCAGGCAGCGTTGGCCGGACGGGCCGAAGCCGGAGGTGCTGGCGACCATCGAAGGCGAACTCGCGCTGATCGCCGAGCTGGAGTACGAAGCCTTCTTCCTCACCGTCGAGGACATCGTCCGCTTCGCGCGCAGCCGGAACATCCTCTGCCAGGGCCGCGGCTCGGCGGCGAACTCGGCGGTGTGCTTCGCGCTGGGCATCACCGCGGTCGATCCGGCGGAGAGCCGGCTGCTGATGGCCCGCTTCCTGTCCAGGGCCCGCAACGAGCCGCCCGACATCGACGTCGACTTCGAACACGAGCGGCGCGAAGAGGTGATGCAGTACGTCTACCGCAAGTACGGCCGCGAACGCGCCGCGCTGGCCGCGACCGTGATCCGCTACCGCGGCAGGAGCGCGGTGCGCGACGTGGCCAAGGCCTTCGGCCTGCCGCCCGACCAGGTCACCCTGCTGGCCGGCTGCTTCGGCCGGGGCAACGGCGAAACGCCCATGGACCGGCGCCTGGCCGATGCCGGCTTCGACATCGACAACCCGCTCATCGCGCGCATCCTCGCCGTCACCGCGATGCTGCGCGGCAAGCCGCGGCACCTGTCGCAGCACGTCGGCGGCTTCGTGGTCTCGGATGCGCCGCTGTGGAACCTGGTGCCGGTGGAGAACGCGGCCATGGCCGACCGCACCATCATCCAGTGGGAGAAGGACGACCTCGAAGCGCTGGGCCTGCTCAAGGTCGACTGCCTGGCGCTGGGCATGCTGACCTGCATCCGCAAGGCGCTGGACCTGGTGCGCGAGCACCGCGGCCGCGCGCTGGAGCTCGCCACCATCCCGAAGGAGGACGCGGCCACCTACGCGATGATCCAGCGCGCCGACACCGTGGGCGTGTTCCAGATCGAGTCGCGCGCGCAGATGGCGATGCTGCCGCGGCTGAAGCCCAGGACCTTCTACGACCTGGTGGTCGAGGTCGCGATCGTGCGCCCGGGCCCGATCCAGGGCGACATGGTGCATCCCTACCTGCGCCGGCGCATGGGACAGGAGGCGGTGACGTACCCGTCACCCGGCATCCAGGAGATCCTGGGGCCCACGCTCGGCGTGCCGCTGTTCCAGGAGCAGGTGATGGAGCTGGTGATCCACGCCGGCTATTCGCCCGAAGAGGCCGATGGCCTGCGCCGCTCGATGGCCGCCTGGCGGCACGGCGGCGACATGGAACCGCACCGGCTGCGCATCCGCGAGCTGATGGAGGACAAGGGCTATGCGTCCGGGTTCATCGACCAGATCTTCGAGCAGATCAAGGGCTTCGGCTCCTACGGCTTCCCGCAGAGCCACGCCGCCTCGTTCGCCAAGCTGGTGTATGCGAGCTGCTGGCTGAAGCGCCACGAGCCCGCGGCCTTCGCCTGCGCGCTGCTGAATTCGCAGCCGATGGGCTTCTATTCGCCCAGCCAGATCGTGCAGGACGCGCGTCGCGGCAGGGCCGCGCGGCCCGGCGTGGAGGTGCTGCCGGTGGACGTGGCCCGCAGCGGCTGGGACTGCAGTCTTGAGCCGGCACCCGCCACCGCTGCCCCGGCCTCCGCCCGGGGGGGCGGCGGCAGCCACGACCCACGAAGTCCGCTGGCCATCCGCCTGGGCCTGCGGATGGTGCAGGGGCTCCCGGAGGCCGTCGCGGCGGCCATCGTGGCCGCGCGGCAAGGGCGCCCCATCCGCGACGTCGCCGACCTCTGCCGCCGCGCCGGCCTCGGCGCGGAGGCGCGCACCGCGCTGGCCGCAGCCGGTGCGCGCGAATCCATCGCCGGCCACCGCCACGACGCGCGCTGGCAGGTCGCCGGCATCGAGCGCCAGCGGCCGCTGCTCCCGGGCAGCCCGGAGGAGGAGCCGGTGGCGCTGCCGGCCCCCGGCGCGGGCGAGGACGTGCTGTCGGACTACCGCGCGCTCGGGCTGAGCCTGCGCCGGCATCCGCTGGCCCTGCTGCGCGGCCAGCTGCGCGCGCGCCGGCTGCTGGCCTCGCACGAACTGCGCGATCGGCGCCACGGCAGCCACGTGGCCGTGGCCGGCCTGGTCACGCAGCGGCAGCAGCCGCAGACCGCCAGCGGCACCATCTTCGTGACGCTCGAGGACGAGGCCGGCATGGTCAACGTCATCGTCTGGCCGCGGGTGGCCGAGCGCGGGCGCAGGGCGCTGCTGGGCTCGACCCTGCTCGCCGTGCGCGGCCGCTGGGAGCGGGTCGACGGGGTGGAGCACCTGGTGGCCGGCCACCTCGAGGACCTCTCGCCCCTGCTCGGCGGGCTGCGCGCCGCCTCCCGCGACTTCCACTGAACACCGGTTCACCCGCCGTTCCTTCGGCCGCCGCGCGTGGCCATAGACTGTCCGGAATGCCCGCGTCGTCCCCGCCCATGCCGATCCTGCTCCGTGTGCTTGCCCTGTGCGTCCTGCTCGCCGGCTGCGGGGCACAGCCACAGGAGCCGGCGCGCGAGCCCGAGCCCGAGGCGGTCGCGGAGGCCAACGGCACCGGCGAATTCATCAGTACGCCGATCGAGCACGCGCCGCGGCCCTACGACGTGCGCAAGGGCACCGACTGGCCGGACGCCGCCCTGGTCGACGGCACCGCATCCCTCAGCTGCGAGCTCGACTACGCCACCCTGGGCGATGGCGAGCAGCTGCTCCACCTGTCGTTCCTGGCCATGGCCGACGCGCTGAAGCCCTGCCAGGACGTCGGCCTCCTGCGGCTGCGCTACCAGGGCAAGATCAACTCCGGCTTCACCGCCCTGGTCGAGCGCGTGGCCGCCATCGCCGACCGCATGGGGATCCACAAGCGGGTGCTCGACATCGACTCCACCGGCGGCCAGGTGGAGGACGCCATCCGCGCCGGCGACGCCATCGGTGCCTCCGGCTGGACCATCTGGGTGCGCGACGGCGCGAGCTGCCACAGCGCCTGCGTGCTGATCCTCGGCGCCGGCGACGTGCGCATGATCTCCGGCCCGGTCGGCATCCACCGCATCATCCGCATGAGTTCGACCGCGACCTCGCGCGCCGAGCTCAACGAGGAGCTGCAGGCGGTCTACGGCCGGGTCAAGGAGTACCTCGCGCGCAACGGCGTGGCGGTCGCCGTGGCCGACATGATGATGGCGGTGCCCAACCGCAACCTGCGGCTGCTGACCGCCGAAGAGCTGCTGGAGTACGGCCTCGACGGCACCAACCCGGCGCAGGACGATCTCGACCGGCTGCAGCTGATGCGCAAGTGCGGCGAGGACTTCGTGCGCCGCCGCGACGCCTTCCAGCGCAGCTTCGACCGCAGCTGCAAGGCGCCCGACCGCGAGCTCGAGGAGCTCAACGACTGCGGCCTGGCGCTGCGCGAGGAGTACGGGTTCCCGGACGAAACCTGCCCCGACGACAGCCCGATGAGCGAGTTCGACGTGGTGCGCAGCGCGTTCTTCCGCATCCGCCCGCCTGCGCCGGAGGACACCTCGGGCCCGGCCAGCGGAGCGCCCTGAGGCCTCAGTCGGAGTCGGCGAGGAAGCCGCCGGACTGGCGGCGCCACAGCTGGGCGTAGATCCCGCCGCGCGCGATCAGTTCGGCGTGCGTGCCTTCCTCCACGATCGCGCCGCGGTCCATCACCACCAACCGGTCCATGGCCGCGATCGTGGACAGGCGATGGGCGATGGCGATCACCGTCTTGCCCTCCATCAGCCGCGACAGGTTGCCCTGGATCGCGGCCTCGACCTCGGAGTCCAGCGCCGAGGTCGCCTCGTCCAGCACCAGGATCGGCGCGTCCTTCAGCAGCACCCGCGCGATCGCGATGCGCTGGCGCTGGCCGCCGGACAGCTTGACGCCGCGTTCGCCGACCTGGGCGTCGTAGCCGCTCCGCCCCTTGGCATCCGACAGGCCGAGGATGAAGTCGTGGGCCTCGGCCTGGCGCGCGGCCTCCAGCATCTCGGCCTCGGACGCGTCCGGCCGGCCGTAGAGGATGTTCTCGCGCACCGACCGGTGCAGCAGCGAGGTGTCCTGGGTGACCACGCCGATGCGCGCGCGCAGCGAGTCCTGCTGCACGCCGGCGATGTCGATGCCGTCCACCAGGATGCGCCCGGATTCGACGTCGTGGAAGCGCAGCAGCAGGTTGACGAGGGTCGACTTGCCCGCGCCCGAGCGGCCGACCACGCCGATGCGCTCGCCGGGGCGCACGTGCAGGTCGAGGCGTTCGATCACCCCCGAGCCCTTGCCGTAGTGGAAGCCGACGCCCTCGAAGCGGATGTCGCCCGCGACCGGCGGCAGCTCCGGCGCCCCGGGCGCGTCGTCCACCGTCGGCGGCAGCGCGATCGAGTTGATGCCGTCCTGCACCGTGCCGATGTTCTCGAACAGCGCCGAGAGCTCCCACATGATCCACTGGCTCATGCCCACCAGGCGCAGCGCGAGCGCGATGCCCACCGCCAGCGCGCCGGCGCTGACCAGGCCCCTGGCCCACAGCCACAGGCCGATGCCGGCCACCGAGAACACCAGCGCCATGTTCAGCGCGTAGTTGCCGGCGCCCACGCGCGTGGCCAGGCGCATCTGCCGGTACACCGTGTCGAGGAAGCCGTCCATCGCCTCGCGCGCATAGGCCTGCTCGCGGCGCGAGTGCGAGAACAGCTTCACGGTGGCGATGTTGGTGTAGCTGTCGACGATGCGGCCGGTCATGTCGGAGCGCGCGTCGGCCTGCTCGCGCGAGACCCGTTCCATGCGCGGCACGAAGTACTTCATCAGCAGCACATAGCCGGTGAACCAGCCGGCGAACGGCAGCATGAGGCGCCAGTCCGCGGCCGCCGCAGCGAGCATCGCGCCGGCCACGTAGACGACGATGTACACGCCGACGTCGAGCAGCTTGACCACGGTCTCGCGCACCGCCAGCGAGGTCTGCATCAGCTTGGTCGCGATGCGCCCGGCGAACTCGTCCTGGAAATAGCCCATCGACTGCCGCAGCAGGTAGCGGTGCACGTTCCAGCGGATGCGCATCGGGAAGTTGCCCAGCAGCCCCTGCAGCTGGACCAGGTTGTCGAGCAGCACCAGCAGCGGCAGGCCCACCGCGACCAGCAGCGCCATCCATGCCAGCCGCGGCCCCTCCGCGGCGAAGAAGGTCGCCGGCGTGTGCTCGCCCAGGCGGTCGACGAGCGCGCCGAGGTAGACGTACAGGCCGAGCTCGGCGACCGCGATCAGGGCGCCCAGCAGGGCCATCAGCGCCAGCCAGCCGCCGGCGCCCCGCGTGTAGTGCAGGCAGAACGCGACCAGCCCGCGCGGCGGCTGCCGCGGCGGACTGTCGGGAAAGGGGTCCAGCCGCGACTCGAACCAGCCGGCGAGGCCGCGGCGCCGCTGCCGGTC
>JAAZHF010000118.1 GCA_012510865.1 Gammaproteobacteria bacterium | reverse complement strand
GCAGCCCGGTCACGTCCACGCCGTCGATCAGGATCCGACCCTGGTCGGGCTTCTCCAGCCCGGCGAGGATCCGCAGCAGGGTGCTCTTGCCCGAGCCCGACCCGCCCAGCAGCGCGAAGAACTCGCCGCGGTAGATGTCCAGGCTGATGTCGTCGCAGGCATAGACCTTGCCGAAGGCGCGCGTCACGCCTTCGATGCGCACGAAGGGCTGGGCCGCCGGGTCCCGCCAGGGCTGGGCCGCGGCGGCGCCGGGGATGGCGGACATCGCCTAGCGGCCGCTCTTGATCGCCGTCCAGGCGCGCACGCGCTGGCGCTGCACGTCCTCCGGCAGCGACGCCGGGTCGACCAGCTTGGCGCGCACCTCGGCGGGCGGGTAGACGCCCGGGTCGGCGGCGATCTCCGGGTCGATGAGCTCCGAGGCCGCCAGGTTGGCGTTGGCATAGGCCACGCTGTCGGTGATCGCGGCGATCACCTCCGGCTCCATCAGGTAGTTGACGAAGGCGTGGGCGTTGCCGCGGTGGCGGGCGTCCCGCGCGATCGCCACCACGTCGTTCCAGCGTAGCGCGCCGTCCTTCGGGACCACGTAGCGGATGTCGGGGGCGGCGCGGCCGGTGGCCTCGGCGGCCTCGGCGGCGACGTCGCGCGCCTGGCCGATGTCGCCGGAGTAGCCCATGGCCAGGCAGACGTCGCCGTTGGCCAGCGCGTCCTTGTACTCGGCGTTGTTGAAGGTGCGGATGTGCGGGCGGATGGCGGCGTAGACCTCGCGCACGGCGTCGATCTCGTCCGCGGCGCCGGCGTTGGGATCGCGGCCCAGCCACAGCAGCGCCGCGCCGAAGGTTTCCTGGTCGTCGTCGAGGACGCTGATGCCGCAGCCGGCCAGCTTCGCCGCGTTCGCCGGTTCGAACAGCAGGCCCCAGGAGTCCAGCGGCGCGTCTTCGCCCAGCGCGGCCTTCACTTTGTCGACGTTGATGCCCAGGCCGGTGGTGCCCCACATGTAGGGCACGACGTGCGCGTTGCCGGGGTCGATGTCGGTGAGGCCGTCCAGGATGGCCGGGTCGATGTGGCGGAGGTTGGGCAGCTTCGACTTGTCGAGCGCGGCGTACAGGCCGGCGCGGATCTGGCGCTGGGCGAAGGGCCGGGCCGAGGGGAAGACCACGTCGTAGCCGGAGCCGCCCGCGGTCATCTTGGTCTCCAGGGCCTCGTTGTCGGCGTACACGTCGTAGTTGACCTTGATGCCGGTGGCGGCCTCGAAGTTCGCGATGGTGTCGGGCGCGACGTAGTCCGACCAGTTGTAGACGTTGAGGACCTTCTCCTCCGCGCCCGCGGGCGTCGTGGCGTCGTCGGCGCCGGTCCGGCTCCCTCCGCAGGCGGCAAGGACCAGGGCGCAGGCGAGCGGTGCGAGGCGCAGGGACACGGCAATCTCCAGAAGCGGGGCAAGGAGGGCAATGTTCGGAGCGCGCCGGGGCGGTGTCAACGCGGGATTTACCGCCGGCCCACGCGGGTGTATCGTCTCGCGGTTTGCCCGAACGGGCCGGAGACCGAGAAATGACCAGCCTTCCCCTGCGCGCCGCCCTTGCGGTGATCCTTTCCACCGCCGTCCTGCCCGCCCTGGCCCAGGACGAGGCCGGGGCCCCGTGGTCGTTCGGCGGCGAGGCCGTGCTGGCCAGCGACTACGTGTGGCGCGGCGTGTCCCAGACGATGGAGGATCCGGCGCTGCAGCTGGAGGGCTACGTGGAGCACGAAAGCGGCTTCTACGTCGGCGCCTTCGCCTCCAACGTCGATTTCGGGGATCCGGACGACGGCATCGACTACGAGCTCGAGACCTACGTCGGCTGGGCCGGCGCCCTGGGCGACAGCACGGAGCTCGACGTGTTCGTCTCGCGCATCGCGTATCCGGGCCACAACGGCGCCGACTACGACATCGACTACACCGAGGCCCAGGCGAAGCTGACCTTCGTCGAGACCTGGTACGTCGGCGCGGCCTACTCGCCCGACATCTTCAACCTGGGCGGCAAGGGCTGGTACTGGTATGCCGGCACGGCGCTGCCGCTGGGCGACAGCGGCTTCACCCTGGGTGCACAGGCCGGCCACTACGACCTCGACGACGCCGTGGGCGACAGCTACAGCGACTGGCAGGTGTCGCTGGACCGCGATTTCGGGCCGATCAACGCCAGGCTGCAGTACACCGATACCACGGGCTACAGCGAACTGCTGGCGGAATCGGCCGGGGACGCCGGCCTCGCCGACGGCCGCGTGGCCCTGCTGCTCACCTGGGCCTTCTGAGGGGCCACCCCGCGGCCAAGCGGGGCCTACTCCCACTCGATCGTCGCCGGCGGCTTGCCGCTTACGTCATAAACCACTCGAGAAACACCACGTACCTCATTGATGATCCTGTTGGATACGCGCCCGAGGAAGTCATAGGGCAGGTGCGCCCAATGGGCCGTCATGAAGTCGATGGTCTCGACCGCGCGCAGCGCGATCACCCAGTCGTAGGCACGGGCGTCGCCCACCACGCCGACCGATTTCACCGGCAGGAACACGGCGAAGGCCTGGCTGGTCCGGTCGTACAGGCCGGCCTTTCGCAGCTCCTCGATGAAGATCGCGTCCGCCCGCGCGAGGATCTCGGCGTACTCCGGGCGGACCTCGCCCAGGATGCGCACGCCCAGACCGGGGCCGGGGAACGGGTGGCGGTAGACCATCTCGTGCGGCAGGCCCAGCGCGACGCCGATGCGCCTCACTTCGTCCTTGAACAGCTCGCGCAGCGGCTCGACCAGGCCCAGCTTCATGTGCTCGGGCAGGCCGCCTACGTTGTGGTGGCTCTTGATGACGTGGGCCTTGCCGGTCCTGCTGCCGGCGGACTCGATCACGTCGGGATAGATCGTGCCCTGCGCGAGCCACTTCGCGTTGGCGAGCTTCCCGGCCTCCTCGTCGAAGATCTCGACGAACAGGTTGCCGATGATCGTCCGCTTGGCCTCCGGGTCGGTCACGCCGGCCAGGGCCTTGAAGTAGCGTTCGCGGGCGTCGACGCGGATCACGCGGATGCCCAGGCCGTGGGCGGCGGAGGCGTCGGCGAAGGTCGCCATCACCTGGTCGCCCTCCTTCCAGCGCAGCAGGCCGGTATCGACGAAGACGCAGGTCAGCTGGTCGCCGATCGCGCGATGGAGCAGCGCGGCCACGACCGACGAGTCCACGCCTCCCGACAGGCCCAGGACCACCTCGTCCGAACCCACCTGCTCGCGCACGCGCGCCACCTGGTCCTCGATGATGTGCTCGGCCGTCCACAGCGTGTCGCAGCCGCAGACCTCGACCAGGAAGCGACGCAGCAGAGCCTGGCCCGACTTCGTGTGCGTGACCTCGGGATGGAACTGCACGCCGTACCAGCGGCGCTCCTCGTCGGCGAAGGCGGCGACCGGCACCCGGTCGGTCTTCGCGGTGACCGTGAAGCCCGGTGGCGCCTTCGAGACGTGGTCGCCGTGGCTCATCCACACGTCCAGGCGGGCCGGTTCGCCGGCGTGGTCGTTGAGGTCGCCGAAGAGGCTGTCCGGAGCCACCAGGGTGACCTCGGCGTGGCCGTACTCGCGCGCGTCCGCGGCCTCGGTGTCGCCGCCGAGCTGCTTGGCCATCGTCTGCATGCCATAGCAGATGCCCAGCAGCGGCAGGCCGCTGTCGAACACCTCCTGCGGCGCCCTCGGGCTGCCTTCGACCGTGGTCGACTCCGGGCCGCCCGACAGGATGATGCCGCGCGCGCCATAGGCGGCGATCGCCGACGGGTCGTGGTCCCAGGCCCAGATCTCGCAGTACACGCCCAGTTCGCGCACGCGGCGCGCGATCAGCTGCGTGTACTGCGCGCCGAAGTCGAGGATCAGGATCTTGTCGCGATGCGGGTCGGTCATGGGTTCGGCGCGCCGGGGGCCGGCTCGGGGAGCGGGAGGCGGAAGGTGCACTGCTCGAGCTCCGCGTCCCACTCGCCGCCGTTTCCGGTGCAGGAGTCGCTCAGCTGCCAGCTGCGGTAGAAGGCGAAGCCGTAGGCCACGGCCGCGACCAGGAGCGCGACGACCAGGCCGCGCAGCAGGATGCGCCGGGCCGGGTTCGCGCGCGTGGAGAAGCGGCGCCGGCCCATCAGCCCGACCTGTAGTTCGGTGGTTCCTTGGTCATCTGCACGTCGTGGACGTGGCTCTCGCGCTGCCCGGCGCCGGTGATCTTCACCAGCTGCGGCCGGGTGCGCATCTCGTCGATGCTGGCGCAGCCCACGTAGCCCATGGTCGCGCGCAGGCCGCCGATGAGCTGGTGGATGACGCCGCGCAGCGGGCCCCGGTACGGCACGCGACCCTCCACGCCCTCGGGAACGAGCTTGTCCGCGGTGGCGGCTTCCTGGAAGTACCGGTCGCTGGAGCCCTTCTCCATCGCCGCCAGGCTGCCCATGCCGCGATAGCTCTTGTAGCTGCGCCCCTGGTACAGCTCGGTTTCGCCGGGCGTCTCCTCGGTGCCGGCGAACAGGCCGCCGATCATCACCGTCGAGGCACCGGCTGCCAGCGCCTTGCCGATGTCGCCGGAATAGCGGATGCCGCCGTCGGCGATCAGGGGGATGCGGTCCTTCAGCGCCGAGGCCACCATGTCGATGGCGGTGACCTGCGGCACGCCCACGCCCGCGACCACGCGCGTGGTGCAGATCGAGCCCGGGCCGACGCCGACCTTGACGCCGTCGGCGCCCGCGTCCAGCAGCGCCAGCGCGGCGTCGCCGGTGACGATGTTGCCACCGACCACCTGCAGCGACGGAAAGGCCTTCTTGGCCCATGCCACGCGGTCGATCACGCCCTGCGAGTGGCCGTGCGCGGTGTCGACGATGACCACGTCCACGCCGGCCGCGACAAGGCGCTCGATGCGCTCCTCGGTGTCGCAGCCCACGCCGACCGCGGCGCCGACGAGCAGGCTTTCGGAGGCGTCCTTGGCCGCGTCGGGATTGTCCTGGGCCTTCTGGATGTCCTTGACGGTGATCAGGCCGCGAAGCTGGAAGTCGTCGTTGACCACCAGCACCTTCTCGATGCGGTGCTTGTGCAGCAGCTGGATCACTTCCTCGTCGCTGGCGCCCTCCTTCACCGTGACCAGCTTGTCCTTGCGGGTCATGATGTTGCGCACCGGGTCGTCGAGCTTCTTCTCGAAGCGCATGTCGCGACCGGTGACGATGCCCACCAGCTGGTCGCCGTCGACCACGGGCACGCCGGAGATGTTGCGCGCGCGGGTCAGGCGCAGGACCTCGCCGATCGAGGTCTGCGGACCCACGGTGAACGGCTCGCGGATGACGCCGGCTTCGAAGTTCTTGACCTGCAGGACCTGTTCGGCCTGTCGCTGCGGGCTCATGTTCTTGTGCACGATGCCGATGCCGCCGAGCTGGGCCATGGCGATCGCCAGGCGCGCCTCGGTGACGGTGTCCATCGCGGCGGACACGATCGGCATGTTCAGGCGCAGGTCGCGCGTTAGGCGGGTCGCGAGCGACACGTCCTTGGGCAGGACGGTGGAGTGCGCGGGTACGAGCGAGACGTCGTCGTAGGTGAGTGCTTCAGCCTGGATGCGCAGCATGGGCGTGCCAGTGGTGGTAAAGCACGTCATTGTACTCCGGCGGCCGCGGCTGGGCGCGACCGCCGGCAAGACGGCGCTTCCCGGGGATGGGGCCGCTCAGCCACGTCCGCCCGACTCCGCGGCCTCGGCGGCCTCGAGCGTGTTCTGCATCAGGGTGGCCACGGTCATCGGCCCCACCCCGCCCGGCACAGGCGTGATCCAGCTCGCGCGCCGCGCCGCCGCCTCGAAGCCCACGTCGCCGCCCAGGCGGCCGTCGTCGAGCCGGTTGATGACGACGTCGATGACCACCGCGCCCGGCTTCACCCAGTCGCCCGGGATCAGCCCGGGCAGCCCCACCGCCACCACCAGGATGTCGGCCTCGCCGACGTGGCGGCGCAGCACTTCCGGGGGCGTGAACCTGTGGCAGCAGGTCACCGTGCAGCCGGCGATCATCAGCTCCAGGGCCATCGGCCGCCCCACGTGGTTGCTCACCCCGACGATGGTCGCGCTCTGGCCCCGCACCGGCCGGTCGGTCCAGGCCAGCAGGGTGGTGATGCCGCGCGGGGTGCAGGGGCGCAGGCCGAACTGGCGGAGCGCGAGGTGGCCGACGTTCTCCGGGTGGAAGCCGTCGACGTCCTTGCGCGGATCGATCCGGTGGATCAGGCGGGTCGCGTCCGGGATCCCGGGCAGCGGCAGCTGCACCAGGATGCCGTGGACCCGCGGATCGGCGTTGAGGCGGTCGACCAGGTCCAGCAGCTCGGCTTCGGTGGTGCCCTCGGGCAGGTCGTGGTCGAAGGCGCGGATGCCGACGATCGCCGCGGCGCGGCGCTTGTTGCGCACGTAGGAGCGAGACGCCGGGTTGTCGCCGACGAGGACCACCGCAAGCCCCGGCGGCGGGAGACCGGCCGCGATGCGCCCGGCGACGCGGAGCCGGAGCGCGTCCAGCAGTTCGTCGGCGATGCGCCTGCCGTCGAGGATGCGCGCGGCGCTGAGAGGTTCGGACATGCCTGTGTCCTGCGCGGAAAGCGGCCATTGTCGCCGATCGCGCCCCGCCAGGGCGAACGCCGGGCGCACGGCCCGCCCCGTGCCGACCGGTCAGCCGGCGCAGAAGGCCTGGTAGTCGATGTAGCCGGGGAACGGCGTGCCCGGCGCACAGACAGGGCACGCCGGGTCGGGCGTCAGGCGCGTTTCCCGGAAACGCATGCCGAGCGCATCGAAGTGCAGCAAGCGGCCGCGCAGGGGCTCGCCCACGTTCAGCAGCAGCTTCAGCGCCTCGGTCGCCTGCAGCATGCCGACCACGCCCGGCAGCACGCCCAGCACGCCGGCCGCGCTGCAGTTGGGCGCGGCCCCCGGCGGCGGCGGTTCGGGGAACAGGCAGCGGTAGCAGGGCGCCTCGCCGCGGTGCCGGCCGGCGTCGAACACGCTGACCTGGCCCTCGAAGCGGTGGACCGCCCCGTAGACGAGCGGCACCTGCAGGTGGACGCAGGCGTCGTTGAGGAGGTAGCGCACCGGGAAGTTGTCGGCGCCGTCCAGCACCAGGTCCACGCCCTCGAGCAGGCGCTCGACGGTGGCCGAGGTCGCGCGCTCGGCGACGGCATCGATCCTGGTCCGCGGGTTCAGCGCGGACAGCCGGACCTCGGCCGAGTCCACCTTCCGCAGGCCGATGTCGGCGTCGGCGTGCAGGATCTGTCGCTGCAGGTTGCTGCGTTCGACCACGTCGTCGTCGACGATGCGCAGCTCGCCCACGCCGGCGGCGGCGAGGTAGAACGCGGCCGGCGAACCCAGGCCGCCCGCGCCGAGCATCAGCACGCGCGCGGCCTCCAGCCGCTTCTGGCCGCGCATGCCGATCTCGGGCAGCAGCAGGTGGCGCGAGTAGCGCTGGTGGAAGTCCTCGTCGCGAGGCGGCGCGGACGGGTCCGGGCGCGCCATCGGCAGGCCCTCGCTCGCCCACAGCAGGGTGCCGCCGCGGACCGAGCCCACGTTGCGGTAGCCCTGCCGCTGGAGCGCTTCGGCCGCCAGCATCGAGCGCCCGCCGCTCTGGCAGATCAGCAGCAGGCCGGCGTCGAGGTCGTGGAAGTGGAAGGCGCAGTCGCGCTCGAGCTCGTCGCGCGGGATGGCGCGGGCGCCCTCGGCCATGCCGAGCTCGCGCTCGTGCGCCTCGCGCACGTCCACGAGGATGGCCTCCCCGGCCGCGACGCGACGCTGCGCCTCGCGCGGAGTGATCTCCGCCACCGTCGATCCACGATCCACGCCCGACTCCTGCCGCTGCTCCAACCTGGTGGCACTACCCTACGCCAAGCGGCGGCCGCCTGTCGGCCACCGTCGGCAAGCTCCGTTCAGGGAATGGTGAAACCGGCGGCGGCGACGTCGGCCGGCGTATTGAGATTGCCGAAGCGCAGGCCGGCAAAGCGGACTCCGGACATCGCCATGCGCGCCTGCAGGCCCTGCACGGCGAGGTCGCCGGATGCGAGCGCGTCCGGCAGCGCGGCGCGCAGGGCGGACACCTTCCAGAGCGCGACCAGGGGCTGCCGCCCGTCGTCGTCCTCGGCCCAGGCCCCGTCCCCGCCCGCCGCCCGCAGGCTGCGCAGCAGGCAGTCATTGACCGAGACCAGGTCCACCGGGAGCGTCAGCAGCCACGGGGTCGTGCAGGCATCCGCCAGCGCGTCGAGCCCGCCCAGCGGACCGAGTCCGGGACGCCGGTCGGGAACCGCGGCCAGGCCATGCTCCGCGTAGCGCCCCGGCGAGCGGTTGGCGGAGACCAGGACGTCCTCCACCTCGCCGCGGACGCGCTCCGCCAGCCTCAGCACCTGCGGCCTGCCGCCCTTCGCAAGCCAGGCCTTGTCGACCCCGTCCAGGCGCGTCGCCCGGCCACCGGCGAGCAGGCCCAGCGTCGTGCCCTGCCCGTTCACCTGCTGCGCTTGGCGTGCCGGACCAGTCGCTTCTTCTTCGCCACCTGGCGCTCGGTCAGGACGTTCTTGCGGTCCTTGTACGGGTTGTCGCCTTCCTTGAACGCGAAGCGCACCGGCGTGCCGACGAGCTTGAAGCGCTTGCGGAAGAAGTTCTCCAGGTAGCGCCGGTAGCTGTCTGGAAGCGTGCGCAGACGGGTGCCGTGGACCACGATCGTCGGCGGGCTCTCGCCGCCGGGGTGGGCGAAACGCAGCTTGGCGGCGTGGCCGCGGACCACCGGCGGCGGGTTGGCCTCGACCGCGATCTCGATCGCGCGCGTGACCTCGGCGGTCCCGAAGCTGCGGGTCGCCGATGCATGCGCACGGTGGATCGCGCGGAACAGCTCGCGCAGCCCCGAGCCGTGGAGCGCGCTGATGCGCACGGCCTCCGCCCAGGGCACGAAGGCGAGCTTGCGCGACAGCAGCGCCTCGACCTGCTCGCGCTGGTAGGTGTCCAGCCCGTCCCACTTGTTCACCGCCACCACCAGCGCGCGGCCCGCGTCGAGCACCGCGCCGAGCACGCTGGCGTCCTGGTCGGTCACGCCCTCGCGGGCATCGATCAGCACCACCGCGACCTGGCACTGCTCGATCGACTCGAGGGTCTTGATGATCGAGAAGGTCTCCACCGCCTCGTCGACGCGCGACTTGCGGCGGATGCCGGCGGTGTCGACCAGCCGGTAGCGGCGTCCGTCGCGCTCCAGGTCGGCGGAAATGGAGTCGCGGGTGGTTCCCGCGACGTCGGACGCGATCATCCGCTCCTCGCCGAGGATGCGGTTGACCAGGGTCGACTTGCCCACGTTCGGACGGCCGATGAAGGCGATGCGGATGCGCGTCGGGTCGTCGTCGGGAACCTCGGCCGTGCCCTCCTCCGGCAGCCTGGCGCGGATGGCCTCCACCAGGTCGTCCAGTCCCTGCCGATGCGCGGACGAGACCGCCAGCACGTCGCGGAAGCCGTAGCGGGAGAAGTCGGCGAGCGCCGCGCGCGCGTCCAGGCCGTCGGTCTTGTTGACCACGAGGAAGGTCGGCTTCGCCGACTTGCGCAGCCAGGCGAGGATCTCGTCGTCGACCGCGGAAGGGCCCTCGCGTCCGTCGACCACGAACAGCACCAGGTCGGCCTCGTCCGCGCCGGCCCGGGCCTGGCGCGCGGTGGCGCCGGCAAGATCGCCCTCGACCAGGTGCGCGCCGCCGTCAGCGATGCCGCCGGTGTCGACGAGCGCGAACGGCCGGCCCTCGTCGAAGCGGCAGACGCCGTAGTGGCGGTCCCGGGTCACCCCGGGCTGGTCGTGCACCAGCGCGTCACGCGTTCGCGTGAGGGCGTTGAAGAGCGTCGACGTGCCCACGTTGGGGCGGCCGACGAGGGCGACCAGTGGCAGCATGGGCGGGGGTCAGTCGATCCGCCACGCGCTCAGGCCGCCTTCGACGTCCTGGACCACGAGGATGCCGTCGGCGACCGCCGGCCGCCCGCTGATCGCCTTGCGGCTGGCGCGCGCGCGGGCCGCGAACTCGCCGTCGGAGAGGCGCAGCCAGTGCAGGTAGCCGTCGAGATCGCCGACGACGGCGTAATCGCCGTGGACCGCGGCCGGCGACAGCAGGCGCCGGGCGAGCGCCGGCTGCTGCCAGTAGGAGGTGCCGACGTACTTGTCGATGCCCCACACGGTGC
>JAAZHF010000117.1 GCA_012510865.1 Gammaproteobacteria bacterium | reverse complement strand
TGGCCCTCGGCCGAGACCCGCTGGCCGACGGCGTAGCCGGTCACGCCCGCGCCCATGGCGACGACGCGGCCGACGAATTCATGCCCGATCACCAGTCCCCGGGGGATGGTCCGCTGCGCCCAGTCGTCCCAGAGGTAGATGTGCAGGTCGGTGCCGCAGATGGCGGTCTTCTCCAGCCGGATGAGCACTTCGTTCGGGCCCGGTTCCGGTACCGGGACCTCCTCCATCCAGATGCCACGGGCGAGTTCGCGCTTGACCAGCGCCTTCATGGTGGTGGGGATGGCGGTCTGCTGCGGCTGCGACATGGTGGGGCCGGGACGGTGGACTGGGCCGCCATTGTACCGCCGGCCCGCGCGTGACCGCCGGCATTTGCCTGCGCCACGGTCCGCGGCCTAAGGTCGCGGGCTGTCCAGCTCACGGGGATCGAAATGCGCCATCGCCTGACCGGGCTCGCGGCCCTCGCCGCCGCCCTCCTGCTGCCCGCCGCCCAGGCCGACGAAGGCATGTGGCTGCCCTCGCAGCTTCCCGAGGTCGAGGCGCAGATGCGCGCCGCCGGCTTCGAGGGCGACGCGGCGGCGCTGTCGGACCTGTCCCGCCCGCCCATGAGCGCCGTGGTCTCGCTGGGCGGATGCACCGCCAGCTTCGTGTCGCCACACGGCCTCGTGGTCACCAACCACCACTGCGCCCACGGCGCCATCCAGCTCAATTCAACGCCGGAGGACAACCTGATCGCCAACGGCTTCAACGCCGCGACCATGGCGGACGAGGTCTCCGCCGGGCCGGGCGCGCGGGTCCTGGTGACCGACCGCTTCGAGCGCATCACCGACCGCATCCTGGCCGGTGCGCGTGGCCTGTCCGGGCGCGACTACTACGAGGCGGTCGAGGCGGCGTCGAAGGCCGCGGTGGCCGAGTGCGAGGCCGAGCCCGGCTACCGCTGCAGCGTGGTGGACATGTATTCCGGCACCGACTTCCACCTGGTGCGCCAGCTGGAGATCCGGGACGTCCGCCTGGCCTATGCGCCGCCGGACGCGATCGGCAGCTACGGCGACGAGATCGACAACTTCATGTGGCCGCGCCACAGCGGCGATTTCGCCTTCTACCGCGCCTATGTCGGTCCGGACGGGAAGCCGGCGGCATTCGCGCCTGAAAACGTCCCCTATTGCCCGGCCGCGTGGCTCGAAGTGTCGACCGCGCCGCTGGCCGAAGGCGACTTCGCGATGCTCGCCGGCTACCCGGGCCGCACCTTCCGGCATCGCACCGCGCCGGAGTTCGCCGAGCAGGTCGAATGGCAGCTGCCTTCGCGGGTCGAACTGATGGGCGCGCTGCTGGCCGCCATCGAACGCGCTTCGGCCGGCGACGCCGGGGCCACGGTGCGCTATGCCGCCCAGGTGGCCAGCCTGAAGAACACGCTCAAGCGCGCGCAGGGCGAACTCGAGGGCTTGCGACGGAGCGACGCCGTCGCCGCGCGCCGGGCCGAAGAGGCGGCGATGGCGGCCTGGCTGGACGGCCAGCCGGATGCCGCGGGCGCGCGCGCCGACATCGCGGCCGCGCTGCAGGTGCTGGACGGGGCGCGTGCCACCCGCGAGCGCGACCAGCTGTTCTCGTTGATGAGCGCCCAGACCCAGCTGCTGCGCAGCGCCATGCAGCTGCAGCGGCTGGCCCTCGAGCGCGGCAAACCGGATGCCCTGCGCCAGCCCGGCTACCAGCTGCGCGACGAACCGCGGATCGAGGCGGCCCTGCGCCAGGCCCAGCGACGCTACGCCCCGGAGGTCGAGCAGGCGATCCTCGCCGAGCTGCTGGCGCGCCACCGCGAACTGCCAGCGGAGCAGCGCGTCCCCGAGGTCGACGCGGTGTTCGGGACCGACGCCACCGCCACCGCCGCGGCCCTGGCCGCGCTGTACTCCGGCACCGCGCTCGACGCCGAGGAGGAGCGGCTGCGCCTGCTTGCCGCCGATCCGGGGGTGGCCAGGGCATCGGTCGATCCGATGATGCGCGCGGCCGCCGCACTGCTGCAGGCCGAACTGCGGCACGAGGACGAGGCCAAGGCCCGTGCCGGCGAGCTGCTGCGCCTGCGCCCGGCCTACATGCGGGGCATGATCGGCCACGCGCGGTCGCAGGGTCGCGCGGTGTACCCGGACGCGAATTCGACGCTGCGCGTGAGCTACGGCCGCATCCAGGGCCTGGAGCCGCGCGACGCGGTCCGCTACGCGCCGCTGACCACGGTGGAGGGCATCGTCGAGAAGCACACCGGCGTCGCCCCCTTCGACGCGCCGGCGCCGCTGCTGGAGGCCATCGCCCGCCGGGACTTCGGGGCCACCGCCGACCCCGCGCTGGGCACGCAGACGGTGAATTTCCTCACCAATCTCGACACCACCGGCGGCAACTCCGGCTCGCCGGTGATGGACGCCCGCGGCCGCCTGGTCGGCCTGAACTTCGACAGCAACTGGGAGGCGGTCAGCGCGAGCTGGATGTTCGATCCGCGCTACAAGCGTGCGATCCACGTCGACGCGCGCTACATGCGCTGGATCATGTCGCGGGTGTATCCGGCGCCTCGCCTGCTGCGCGAGATGGGCCTCCATGAAGAAGTCGCGGACCCGCAGGCGCCGGCCGCGGCCGCCGCCCGTTAGACTCCCGTACTCGACTCGTCCCATCCACCCCGATCCAGGAAAACCGAACATGGGCAAGACCGTCCTCGCCGCCGCAGTCGCGGCCTTCGCGGCCGCCGCCGCCAGCCCCGCCCACTCGGGCGAGGGCATGTGGGTGCCGCAGCAGCTCCCCGAGATCGCCCAGCCGCTGAAGAAGGCCGGGCTCAAGCTCGATCCCGGGCAGCTTGCCGACCTCACCGGCGACCCGCTGGGGGCCGTGGTCTCGCTGGGTGGCTGCACTGCGAGCTTCGTCTCGCCGCAGGGCCTGGTCGCGACCAACCACCACTGCGCGTACGGCGCGATCCAGCTCAACTCGACGCCCGAGAACAACCTCATGCGCGACGGCTTCTACGCCGCGGGCCTGGGGGACGAGATCAGCGCCGGCCCCAACTCGCGGATCTTCGCCCTGGAGTCGATCGAGGACGTCACCGCGCAGGTCCAGGCGGCGGTCGCCGCGGCCCCCGACGCCATCGGCCGCACGCGCGCCCTGGACGCGATCGAGAAATCGCTGATCGCGGACTGCGAAGCCGCGGAGGGCTACCGCTGCCGGCTGTACAGCTTCGCCGGCGGCAATACCTACCGGCTGTTCAAGAACCTCGAGATCCGCGACGTCCGCCTGGTGTACGCGCCGCAGGGCAGCATCGGCGCCTACGGTGGCGAGGTGGACAACTGGATGTGGCCGCGCCACACCGGCGACTTCGCCTTCTACCGCGCCTACGTCGGGCCGGACGGCAGGCCCGCCGCCTTCGCCCCCGAGAACGTGCCCTACCAGCCGAAGCGCTGGCTCGAGTTCGCCGATGACCCGCTGCGCGAAGGCGACTTCGTGATGGTGGCCGGCTATCCGGGCCGCACCGCGCGCTACGCGCTGGCCAGCGAGTTCCAGGACACGCAGGACTGGCGGTACCCGACCATCGTCCGCCATTACAAGGCGCTGCAGAAGATGGTGGCCGAGGCCGGCGCGGCCAACGCCGACATCGAAGTGAAGTACGCCAGCACGATGCGCGGCTGGGAGAACGTCTACAAGAACTTCGACAGCCAGCTGGCCGGCTTCGAGCGCACCGGCGCGCTGGCCACCAAGCAGGCCCAGGAGGCCGCGGTCCTGGACTGGGCGGCGGAGCAGGGCGAGGCCGGCAAGGCCGTGCTCGACGCGCACGCCCGCCTCCTCGAGCTCAACGAGGCCACCCGCGGGACCCGCGACCGCGACCTGGTCTTCAGCCAGTTCAACGGCACCGGCCTGCTGTCGACCGCCATCCGCGCCTACCGGCTGGCGATCGAGCGCGAGAAGCCCGACGCGGAGCGCGAGCAGGGCTACCAGGAGCGCGACCTGCCGACCATCGAAGGCGCAGTCCGGCAGATGGAGCGGCGATACGTCCCGGAAATGGACCGCGGGCTGCAGCGCTACTGGCTGTCCGAGTACGTCCGGCTCCCCGCCGGCCAGCGCATCGAGGCCCTGGACTCCTGGCTGGGCGGCGACGACATGGCGGCCATCGAGCGCGCGCTCGACCGCCTGGGCCGCAGCGAGCTGGCCGACGGCACCGACGTCCGGCTGAAGTGGCTCGGCGCCGACCGCGAGGCCTTCGAAGCGAGCAAGGACCCGGCGATCCGCTATGCGGTGGAGATCATGCCGACCCTGCTTGCGCAGGAGGAGGAGCGCAAGGCGCGCGCCGGCGAGGCGCTGCTCGCGCGCCCGGTCTACCTGCAGGCCGTGGCCGACTACAAGGCCAGCAAGGGCGAGTTCGTCTATCCCGACGCCAACTCCTCGCTGCGCATCACCTTCGGCAACGTGAAGCCCTACACCAAGCTCGACGGCACCCCGCAGAAGCCCTTCACCGTGCTCGAGGAAATCCCCGCGAAGGACACCGGCGAGGATCCGTTCGACGCGCCGAAGGAGCTGCTGGAGGCGATCGCGGCCAAGCGGTACGGCGGCCTCCAGGACCGCCGCCTGCGCTCGGTGCCCGTGAACTTCCTCGCCGACCTCGACATCACCGGTGGCAATTCCGGTTCGCCGGTGCTCGACGCGCGCGGCAAGCTGGTCGGCCTGGCCTTCGACGGCAACTGGGAGTCGGTGGCGTCGAACTGGGTCTTCGACCCGGTGATGACGCGCATGATCTCGGTCGACCAGCGCTACATGCGCTGGATCATGCAGGAAGTGTTCCCCGCGCCGCGCGTGCTGGCCGAGCTCGGCCTGGAGCCGCGCAAGTGAGGATCCTGCTGGCGCGCCACGGCGAGACCGAGTGGAATCGCGAGGGCCGCTACCAGGGGCAGGAAGACATCCCGCTCTCGGACACCGGCGTCAAGCAGGCCCTTCGCCTTGGCGAGCGGCTGCGCGACGTGCGCATCGACCGTGCGGTGGCCTCGCCCCTCGGCCGCGCCTACGACACGGCGCGGCTGGCCCTGGGCGACGCCCGCGCGGACATGATCGAGGTCGACCAGGGATTGATGGAGATCGCGCACGGCACATGGGAAGGCAAGCTCGCCAGCGAGATCAGTGAGACCGACCCGGAGCGCCTGGCGGCGTGGCGCGAGAGCCCCGACAAGGTGCAGATGCCGGGCGGGGAATCGCTCAGGACGGTGCTCGAACGCGCCTGGCCGTCGTTTGCCCAGGCCTGCGAGGGGCTCGGGCCGGAGGACACGCTGTTCCTGGTTTCGCACGATGCGGTCAACCGCGTCCTGCTGTGCCGCGTGCTCGGCCTGCCGCTGTTCCGGCTCTGGACCTTCCGCCAGGCGCCGGCGACGCTCAACCTGCTCGAAGGGCCGGATCCCGCCCACCTCGAAGTGGTCCGCCTGAACGACTGCGCCCACCACACGCTGCTGTTCGGCGAAGCGGTGCATCGGGCGCTCTGATCCGCATGGCCGCGCACGGCAGCCTCGGCGACTGGCTCCGCAGGATCGAGGGCCGCCATCCGCGCGAGGTCGACCTCGGCCTCGAGCGCGTGCGCGCGGTGGCCGGGCGCCTGGGCCTCCGGCGCCCGGCGCGGCACGTGGCCACCGTGGCCGGGAGCAACGGCAAGGGATCGACCGTGGCCTTCATCGAGGCGATCGCCGCCGCCTCCGGCCTGCGCGTGGGCGCCTACACCTCGCCTCACCTGGTCCGGTACAACGAACGCGTGCGCATCGACGGCGTCGACGCCGCGGACGCGGACCTCGTCGCGGCCTTCGAAGCGGTCGAGGCCGCCCGCGGCGACACCACGCTGACCTACTTCGAGTACGGCACTCTGGCGGCGCTGTGGCTGTTCGAGCGCGCCGGCCTGGACCTCGCCGTGCTGGAGGTCGGGCTGGGCGGGCGCCTGGACGCGGTCAACATCGTCGATCCGGACGTGGCGGTGGTCACCACCGTCGACCTCGACCACCAGGACTGGCTGGGCCACGACCGCGAGGCCATCGGCGCCGAGAAGGCGGGCATCGCGCGCGCCTGGACGCCGCTGGTGCTGGGCGAGGACGATCCGCCGTCGAGCGTGCTCGGGCACGCCTACGCCATCGGCGCGCCCGCGATCCGCGCAGGCAGCGACTACCGCTTCGGGCACGATGCCGACGGCGGCGGCTGGTGGTGGCGCGAAGCGGGCTTCGAGCTGGCGCGCCCGCTGCCGCGCAGGGCCGCGCCGGCGCAGCTGCGCAACGCCGCCGCGGCGATCGCGGCGCTGCGCGCGCTCGACCTGGAAATCGACGCCGCGGCATGGGCGCGGGGCGTGTCCACGGCGGTCGTGCCGGGGCGCCTGCAGCGCTTCGACCTCGGGGGCGTCGGGCTGCTGGTGGACGTGGGCCACAACCCGCAGGCGGCGCGCGCACTCGCCGACTGGCTGGCCACGGAGCCCGCCGGTCGCACCATCGCCGTGTACGGCGCGCTCGTCGACAAGGACGCGGCCGGGGTGGTCGCGGCGATCGCGCCGCGCGTGGATTCCTGGCACCTGGCGGGCATCGGCGACGCGGGCAGCCGCGGCAGGGATGCCGATGCGCTGGCCGCAGCGCTCGCCGGTACCGCCGCCGCGGGCGCACCGCGCCACGCGGACGTGGCCGCGGCGCTGTCCGCGGCGCTCGCGGAGGCGCGGCCAGGGGAGCGCGTGCTCGCGTTCGGCTCCTTCCACGTCGCCGGCGCGGCGCTTGCGTGGCTGGCTGCCGTCGATTCAGAAGCGGGGACGGGCGGGGCCGTATAATTCGCGGGCCCTCCGCTGCCCCGAGCGCCCATGGACCCCGGACTGAAACAGCGCCTGATCGGCGCCGCGGTACTGATCGCGCTGGCCGTCATCTTCCTGCCGATGCTGGTCAAGGGCCCGGCGCCCGACAGCGGCGTGTCCGACCTCTCGCTCGACGTGCCGAAGGCTCCCTCGGGCGACTACGTCACGCGCGACCTCCCGCTGGTGGTGCCCAACGCCACCACCAGCGCCGGCCTGCTCGACGACGGCGGCCTCGCCACGGTGGACACCGCCACCGCGCCGCCGCCGGACGGCCTCCCGCACGAGGACGCCGCGGAGCTGGCGGCCGACGTGGCGCCGCCGCTGCCGGAAGGCGCTCCGGCCGGACCCGCCGCTCCCTCGGCGGAGCCTGCGCCCGCGAGCGTGGACGTCGCCGCTGCGCCCGCAGCCGAAGCGCCCGCGGCGGCCGAGTCCCGCACTCCGGCCGGCCCGGACGCTACTCCCGCCCCCGCGACGCCGGACCCTGCACCGGCCGCGGTGGCCGCCGCCGCGCCAGCCCCGGCGCCGCGCCTTCCCGCCGCCACGGCGGGCGGGGACTACGCAGTGAGTTTCGGCGCCTACGCCACGCGCGGCGACGCCGGGACCGTGGTCGAGCGCCTGCGCAGCGAGAACCTGCCCGCCTACGTCGAGGAGACCCGCGTCGGCGGCCGCGACGCCTGGCGCGTGCGCATCGGCCCCTATGCCACCCGCGCCGACGCCGAATCGGCGCGGATCCGCGCGGACGGCATCGGTTCGCGGGCGCGCCGATGGCGTAGGCGTGCCCGAGCACGCTCGACGGC
>JAAZHF010000116.1 GCA_012510865.1 Gammaproteobacteria bacterium | reverse complement strand
GGTCCAGGGAGGACGCGAGGCCGCCGGGCGCAACCACGAGCCATTCGACTTCGACCCGGCGTCGATCGACTTCGTCCTGCTGACCCACGCCCATATCGACCACAGCGGGCTGCTCCCAAAGCTCACCCGCGCGGGCTTCCGCGGTCCCATCCACACCACCACCGCCACCGCCGACCTGCTCGGGGTGATGCTGCCCGACAGCGCCCATATCCAGGAAAGCGATGCCAGGCGGGCGAGCAGGCAGCCGTGGCGGCCGCAGTTGCCTGCGCTGTACACGCAGGCCGACGTGACCGGCTGCCTGGCGCAGGTCCAGGTGGCGGAGTACGACGCGGAGGTCAGGCCGAGCCGCACGGTACGCTGCCGCTTCCGCGGCGCCGGCCACATCCTCGGCTCGGCAATCATCGAAGTCCGGGTCGAGGACGGCGGTCGCACGACCAGGCTGGTGTTCAGCGGCGACCTCGGCCAGCCGGGGCGTCCGATCCTGCGCGATCCGGAGCGGGTCGAAGAGGCCGACATCCTGGTCATCGAATCCACCTACGGCGATCGCATGCACGCGGACCTGGCCGGGATCGAGGACACGATGGTCGCGATCGTCAACGAGACCCTGTACGAGCGCGGCGGCAACGTGATCATCCCCGCGTTCGCGGTCGGCCGGACGCAGCAGATCATCTACAAGATCCACCAGTTGGCCCGCCGCGGACGGTTGCGGCAGCCGAAGGTATTCGTCGACTCGCCGATGGCCACCGAGGCCACGCGCATCACCCGCCAGCACATGCAGCTGTTCGATGCGCAGGCCAGCGAGCTGGTCGAGTGGCACGCGGCGGGCCAGGATCTTCCCTGGCTCCGCTTCACCGCCAGCGTCGAAGAGTCCATGGCGCTGAACAACATCCGCTCCGGGGCGATCATTATTTCCGCCAGCGGGATGGCCAACGCCGGCCGCATCCGCCACCACCTGCGCCACAACCTGCCGCGGCGCGAATGCAGCGTCATCATCCCCGGCTACCAGGCGCAGGGCACGCTTGGGCGGCGCCTGGTCGACGGTGCCACGCAGGTGCGCATCTTTGGCCACGACGTTCCGGTGCGCGCCGCCATCCACCAGATCGATGGCCTGTCCGCCCATGCCGACCGTGCGGCGCTGCTGGACTGGACCGCGGCCTTGCGCAGGCCTCCCGGGCGGACCTTCGTGGTCCACGGTGAATCGCATGCATCGGCGGCGCTTGCGGATGCGCTGCGGCAACGACCGGGTTGGCGGGTGACCGTGCCCGGACCTGGCCAACAGGTGGAATGGCCAGATGCCGATGAGTGGCGTGATGGACATGTCGCCCGACCTTGACCGGCGGCTGCAGGCGATCCTCGAATCGCCCACCTATCGCCTGGCGCACGAGGACGCGGAACTGCTTGGCCAGGACGCGCTGCGTCCGCTGCGCCTGCAGCTGGAACTGCTCAAGCCCGAACAGGCGCTGCAGGACGAAGGGGTCCACTCGACCGTGGTGGTGTTCGGCAGTGCCCGGATCTCCGATGCGGACACGGCACGGGCGCAGCTCGCGACGCTGGAGCGGGAGGCCACGGAGGATCCGGACAGCCCGGCACGCGCGCGCGCGCTGCGGGTGGCAGGGCGGCGGATCGAGCAGGCACGCTATTACGAACAGGCGCGCCGCTTCGCACAGCTGATTTCCCTCCGTTTCCAGCAGGAGGAACGGAAGGATTTTGTCGTCGTCACCGGAGGCGGACCGGGGATCATGGCGGCGGCCAACCGCGGTGCCCATGACGTGGGCGCGCGCTCGATCGGGCTCAACATCACCC
>JAAZHF010000115.1 GCA_012510865.1 Gammaproteobacteria bacterium | reverse complement strand
TCGCCACCGATACCGCCGATGCGCTGGCCGCCGGCTGCCTCGGCGCGGCGCTCGGCCTGGTCGAGCGCAGCCGCCGCGAGGCGATGGCCCGGTCGGGCACGGCACCCATGGTGGTCCTGCATGGCGGCGGCGCAGGGGAACTGATGGCGTGGATCGAGGACGCGGTGCACGCTCCGTCGCTGGTGATGGAAGGGCTGGCGCGGCTGGCCCGGTACCCCGGGCGCGACGGCTAGAATCCGTCCCATGCCCGCGCGCGCCCTGATCGTCCTCCTGGTGATCCTCAACCTCGGCCTCGCCACCTGGTGGCTGCTACGCCCGGCTCCGCCCGCGCCGATGCCCTGGTCGCAGCCCGAGGGCGTGCCGCGGCTGCGGCTGCTCGGCGAAGGGCCGCCGGTGCCCGCCGGTGCCGACGCGTCGGCGGCGCCCGCGGATGCGCCCATGGACCCCCCGGGGACCGGCGAAGGCACCGTGATCGCCGCGCCCGGGGACGGAACGTCCGGCGATGCGCCGGCGCCTTCGCCGGCCTCCGCGCTTCGCTGCACCAGCTTCGGGCCCTACCCCGACGCGGCCGCGGTGGCGCGCGCGCGCACCGCGCTGCAGCCGTTCGCCCCGGCCCACGTCCGCGTGCGCGACGAGGTCGAAGCGCCGCGCGGCTGGCGCGTCGTGATCGAGCCGCGACCCGACCGTGCCGCGGCCGATGCCCTCGCGCTGCGCATCCGGGAGGCGGGCTTCGACGACCTGCTGGTCGTTGCCTCCGGCGAGGACGCCAACGGCATCGCGCTTGGGCGCTACGGCAGCGAGTCGTCGGCGCGCCGTCGCGAGGCGTCCCTGCGGGAGGCCGGTTTCCCCGCCCTGGCGCAGCCCATCGGCGGCGCCACCAGCCACTGGCTCGACCTCGCCGCGGGCCCCGGCTTCGACGCCGCCGCGGCCGCCCGCGCCACGGAGGCGGGGCAGGCGCTGGCCGTGGACTGCGCCGGAATCGTGGACGCACCCGGCGCGCGCTAGAATGCCGCGCGCGCATCGTGCGCAGACGCCGGCATAGCTCAGCTGGTAGAGCAACCGCCTTGTAAGCGGTAGGTCGTCCGTTCGAATCGGACTGCCGGCACCACGGGGCGCCCGCGCGGTGGACCCCACCGGAGCGCTGCAGGATCATGGCCGCTCCGCAACGCAGCTGGAGCCCCGCATGCCCCTGAAGTCACAGCCCGTGTCCGTCTTTGGCGTCCCCACCGACGTCGGCGCCGGCACCCGCGGCGGGTCGATGGGCCCGGAGGCGCTGCGCGTGGCCGGCCTGGTGGAAGCGCTCGCCGCCCGCGGCATCGACGTCGTCGACCGCGGCGACGTCGCGGGCCCGCGCAACCCGTGGCAGCCGCCCGTGGACGGCTACCGCCATCTCGACCAGGTGGTGGCCTGGAACCGCGCGGTGATGGAGAGGGCCCACGCCGAGCTCGAGGCGGGCCGCATGCCGGTCATGCTGGGCGGCGACCACTGCCTGGCCATCGGCAGCATCAGCGCGGTGGCGCGGCACTGCCGCGCGCGTGGCAAGCGCCTGCGGGTGCTGTGGCTCGACGCCCATGCCGACTTCAACACCTCGGCGATCACGCCCTCGGGCAACGTGCACGGCATGCCCGTCGCCTGCCTCTGCGGCCTCGGGCCCGCCGCTCTGGTCGACCTCGGTGGGCCGGGGCCGATGATCGCGCCGGCCGACGTGCGCCAGGTCGGCATCCGCTCGGTCGATCCGGAAGAGAAGCGCCTCGTGCGCGAGCACGCGCTCGACATCTACGACATGCGCTACATCGACGAGGTCGGCATGCGCCAGGTGATGGAGGAGGCGCTCGCCGGCATCGACGCCGACACCCACGTCCACGTCAGCTTCGACGTCGACGTGCTCGATCCCACCATCGCGCCCGGCACCGGCACCCGGGTCCCGGGCGGCCTCGACTACCGCGAGGCGCAGCTGATGATGGAGATGATCGCCGACGCCGGTGGCGCGGACTCGCTCGACGTGGTCGAGGTCAACCCCGCGCTCGACTCCCGCAACCGCACCGCGCGGCTGGCCGTCGACCTGGTGGAAAGCCTGTTCGGCAAGTCGACCCTGATGCGCGACTGAGCGCCGATCCTGAATGGATCGCACGCGACGCCGCGCCCGCGCGGCGCGCGTCAACGCGGACTTCACCGCGCGCCGCGTTTCATGGCCCCGACCCGGGCAGTCCGCCCGAGGCATCCACACTGGAGAATGCCCATGAAGCGCATTGCAATCCTCATCATGACCTCGATGTTCCTGGCCGGGATGCTGACCGCGTGCAACACGGTGAAGGGCGCCGGCAAGGACGTGCAGAAGGTCGGCGAGAAGGTCGAGGAAGCCGCAGACGACACCGGCGCGACCGATCCGCGCTGAGCCGCGGTCATCGAGGTGAAGTCCGCCGCAACGGAATCTTGACCCGGCCTGCATGCCCGATCCGGCACGATCGATCCCGGTCCGCTGCAAAGCAGGGATCGATCCCCCACACCCCTTGAGGTACCCATGAACAAAGACATCATCGCAGGCAAGTGGACGCAGTTGAAGGGACAGGCACAGGCCCGCTGGGGCAAGCTGACCGACGACGTGTTCGACGTCGCCGAGGGCAACGGCGAATACCTCGCCGGCAAGCTGCAGGAGCAGTACGGCTGGGAGCGCGACCGCGCCGAGCGCGAGGTCCGCGACTTCGAGAAGGGCCTGCACTGAGCGCGTCCGGTTGCAGCTTGGACGAACGGGGGCCGGCGCAAGCCGGCCTTCGTTCTTGCCGGGCCCCGACCGGGGCGGGAGGGCAGGCTAAAATGGGCCGTTTCCCGACTTCCGGCCACTGAATGAGCCTGCGCGTCCTTACCGGCATCAAGCCCACCGGCGTCCCCCACCTCGGCAACTACGTTGGCGCCATCCGCCCGGCGGTGGCGGCGAGCGCGGACCACGGCGTGGAGAGCTTCTTCTTCCTCGCCGACTACCACGCACTGATCAGCACCCAGGACCCGGGAAGGGTCCAGCGCTCTACGCTCGAGATCGCCGCCAGCTGGCTGGCCTGCGGGCTCGATCCGGCGCGGGTCGCCTTCTACCGCCAGTCCGACGTCCCGGAGACCACCGAGCTGACGTGGCTGCTGTCCTGCGTCGCCGGCAAGGGTCTGCTCAACCGCGCCCACGCGTACAAGGCGGCCGTCGACCGCAACCGCGCCGAGGGCGGCGACGACGATGCCGGCGTCACCGCCGGGCTGTACATGTACCCGGTGCTGATGGCGGCCGACATCCTGCTGTTCAACGCGCACCGGGTGCCGGTCGGGCGCGACCAGGTGCAGCACATCGAGATGGCCCGCGATTTCGCGCAGCGCTTCAACCATCTCTACGGCGAGCATTTCACCCTGCCCGAGGCCGCGATCGAGGAACAGGTGGCCACCCTGCCAGGCCTCGACGGGCGCAAGATGTCCAAGAGTTACGACAACGTGATCCCGCTGTTCGCACCGCGCGCCGAGCTGCGGCGGCTGGTGTTCTCGATCGTCACCGATTCGCGCGCGCCGGGCGAGCCCAAGGAGACAGAAGGCTCCGCTCTGTTCCAGCTCTATCAGGCCTTCGCCGGCGCCGAGGAGACCGGGCGCATGCGCGCCGCGTTCGAGGAAGGCATCGCCTGGGGCGAGGCCAAGGAACGCCTGTTCGAACGCATCGACGCCGAACTTGCCCCGCTGCGCGAGCGCTACGACGCGCTGGTCGCCGACCCGGGCGGCATCGAACGCATCCTGCGGGAGGGCGGCGAGCGCCTGCGCGATGTCCATGCGCGTCCCTTCCTGGCCCGCCTGCGGCACGCCGTCGGGCTGCGGGACCTGTCCCTGCGCGACGCCGGCGACGCGCGGTCCGACGCCGGCGCCGCGCCCGCGCCGCCGGTGTTCAAGCAGTACCGCGAAGCCGACGGCCGCTTCCACTTCAAGCTCGTCGACGGCGACCGCGTGCTGCTGCAGGGCGAGGGGTTCGAATCGCCGCGCGATTGCGGCCGCGCGGTCGCGGTGCTGAAGTCGGGAACCGTCGCCCCGCGCATCGACGGCGCCGGCCGCGCCTGGCTGGACGATGTCGCCGTCGGCAGCCTCGGGGCCGGCGTGGACCCGGACGCGCTGCTGGCCGCGCTCGCGCGCCTGGCGGGGGAGGCCGAGTGAACCCGCTGGTCGAGGTCAACCTCACCCTGATCCTGTTCCTGCCCTGGTTCCTGATCCTGGCGACCCTGTTCTGGATCTATCCGCGGCAGCCGCGCGGCCCCGCGCGCCGGCTCTACGACCTGGCCGCGGTGCTGGCCTCGCTCGCGCTGTTCGTCGCCAGCCTGTACTGGTCGCACGACATCGCCGATCCGGCGCATGGCCGGATGTGGCGCCAGATCCTGGCCACGGCGCTGGGCTACGGCGTCTTCCTCGGCGCGATGCTGGCGGCCTTCGTGCTGCGCATGCTGCTGTTCCGGCGCCGCTGAGCGCGCCCATGCACGCGGTCGGCGGCATCACCACCATCGACACCGGCTTCGGCGGCCGGCCCTCGTTCTGCGCCGCCTACCTGGTGGTCGAGGCCGGGCGCGCCGCGCTGGTCGATTGCGGCACGCTGCACAGCGTGCCCGCCATGCTGGCGGCGATCGACGGGGCGGGCGTGGCGCGCGGCGACGTCGACTACCTGGTCTGCACCCACGTCCACCTCGACCATGCCGGCGGCGCCGGCGCGCTCCTCGCCGAACTGCCTTCGGCCCGGCTGGTCGTGCATCCGCGCGGTGCTCCGCACCTGGTCGATCCGGCCAGGCTCGTCGCCAGCGCGCGCCAGGTGTACGGCGACGCCGCGTTCGAACGGGAGTACGGCGGACTGGTGCCGGTCCCGGCGGAGCGCGTGCTCGAGGCCGCGGACGGGCAGGTCCTCGAGTTCGCGGGGCGGCCGCTGCTGCTGGCGCATACGCCGGGGCACGCGCTGCACCACCTGTCGGTCTGGGACGAGCGCGGCCGCGCCTGGTTCACCGGCGACGCCTTCGGCATCTCCTACCGCGAGTTCGACGTCGGCGGGCGGCCGTTCGCGATCCCGAGCACCTCGCCGGTGCAGTTCGACCCCGGCCAGATGAAGGACTCGATCCGGCGCCTGCTCGCGATGCGGCCCGACGCCTGCCACGCGACCCACTACGGCACCCTGCGCGGCGACCTGCAGCGCCTGGGGCTGCGCCTGATCGAGCAGGTCGACGCCATGGTCGCGCTGGCGCGCTTCCTCGAGGGCGGCCCCGGCTTCCACGACGCGCTGGAGCGGGCGCTGGAAAAGCTCTACGTCGATCGTGCCCGCATCCACGGCGTCGCGGATCCGGAGCGGCTGGTGCCCGCGTTGCTGGCGGTGGACATCAGGCTCAACGCCCAGGGACTCGCCGCCTGGCTGCAGCGCGAACGGAAGACGGCCGGCAGCCGGGACGGCCGTCCGGGCTAGTCCCAGGCGTTCGGTTCGTCGCGTCCGGCCGGGTCGTCCATCGGCACCACGCAGAAGCGCTGGCCGTCCGGCGCTTCCATCACCCACCAGCGCTGGACGAAGGCGACGCGGGTCGCACCCAGGGCTTCCATGCGCGCGACCTCGGCGTCGATGTCATCGGTCTCGATGTCCAGGTGCACGCGCGAGGGATGCTCCACTTTCTGCACCTCGACGTGCAGCCTGCCGGGGGCTCCGCCCAGCTGCGCGTAGCGGCCGGTCCCGCCCGAGTCGGGGTCGGCGACGGCCAGGCCCAGGGCCCGGCTCCAGAACGCGGCGGAAGCGGCGAGGTCGTCGCCGCGGGAATCGATGATGAAGCCGGCGAGGCGGCTGCGATGCGCCATGGCGATGCTCCTGGTCGGAGCATCCCATCCTCCGCCCGGGCGCGGTGCGGCGGCAAGTGCCGCCGCATGCACTCAGTGCGGTAGCGCCAGGTCGTCCAGGATCGCCTTCAGGAAGCGCGCGGCCTCGCCGCCGGTGGCGGCGCGGTGGTCGAAGGTCAGCGAGATCGGCATGCGGCGGTGCACCTCGATGCCGCCGATCACGGCGACCACGTCCTGGCTCAGCTTGCCGGCGCCGACGATGGCCACGCACGGCGGTACCACCACCGGGGTGGCGTAGCGGCCGGCGAACATTCCGAAGTTCGACAGGCTGATGGTGTAGCCGGAGAGTTCGCTGGCCGGGATGCTGCGGTCCTCGACCTGGGCGCGCAGGCGCTGGATGCCCGCGCGGACGCCGGCCGCGTCGAGCACGTCGGCGTTGCGCAGGGCGGGCACGAACAGGCCGTCCTCGGTGTCCACGGCGATGCCGATGTCGACGTGCGGGTGCAGGGTGCGGGTGAGGTTCTCGCCGTCGAACCAGGCGTTCAGGGCCGGCACCGCCTTCGCCGCGGCGCAGATGGCGCGGATCAGGCGGGCGGTGATGTCCTGCTTGCCGACCCAGGCGTGCAGGTCCGCGTCGTCGACGAGCGTGGTGGGCACGACCTGCGCGTGCGCGGCGGCCATCACGCGCGCCATGTTGCGGCGCACGCCCTTGAGCTGCTCGGGCTGGCCGCTGGCGGTGACCGACGGCGGCTGGGTGCGCATCGGCCGCCCGGAGGCGGACAGCGCGGTGCGGTCGGTCGCCGCGCGGCCCGCCGCAACGGCAGCTCCCGTGGGAGCGGCTACAGCCGCGACCGGGGCCGTGGGGATCGCGGCTGTAGCCGTTCCTACAGCGGCGCCCATCGGCGCGCTGCCGTCGGCGGCGGCCCGCTTCACGTCGGCCATGGTCACGGTGCCATCCGGGCCCGTGCCGCGCACCCGGGTGATGTCGACCTTGAGCTTGCGGGCCTGCGCGCGCACGGCGGGCATGGCGCGCACGCCGCCCACGGCCACGACCTGGTCGCTGCGCACGGCGTCGGAGGACTGCATCGCGCCCACCACGGTGCCGCTGTCGGCGCGCTCGCCCGCGGCCGCGGCCTTGGGCGCGGGCTCGCCCGCGTCCGCGATCGCGCCGCCCTCGTCGGAAGCGACCACGCGATCGTCCGGCGCCGGGTCCTGGCTGCCCACGCCGTGGCCGCCGCCGTGGTGGTGGCCGGTGTCCTGGCCCTCGGCGCGCTGCGGCAGGCTCGGGTCGATCTCGAACTCGGCCAGCATCGCGCCGGTGATGATCACGTCGCCGGGGCCGCCGGCCAGCCTCAGCACCTTGCCGGAGACCGGCGAGGGCACCTCGACCACGGCCTTGGCGGTCTCCATCGACACCAGGTTCTCGTCCAGGCGGATGGTGTCGCCCTCCTTGACGAACCATTCGACGATGGTCGCATCGGGCAGGCCCTCGCCGAGGTCGGGGAGGTGGAAGGTCTTCTTGTCGGCCATGGTGTCCTCGGGAATCTGGTGCTCCTGCCGGAGCAGTTGCGTTCTGTTGGCTGCCTGGTGCGGGGGGACGCGGCGACGGGCTCAGCCCGCCGCCACCGTCCGCTTCGCCGCCGCGACGATCTTCTCGACGCTGGGCAGGTACTTCATTTCCAGCCGGAACAGCGGGATGTGGGTGTCGTAGCCGGTGACGCGCTCGACCGGGGCAAGCAGGTCGTACATGCACTCCTCGGCCAGGCGGGCGGCGATCTCGCCGCCGAAGCCGGCGGTCTTCGGCGCCTCGTGCACGATCACGCAGCGGCCGGTCTTCGCGACCGACTCGGCGATGGTGTCGAAATCCAGCGGCGTCAGCGTGGCGACGTCGATGACCTCGGCGCTGATGCCGTCCTTCGCCAGCGCGTCGGCCGCTTCCAGCGTCTCCTTCACCTGGGCGCCCCAGGTCACCAGGGTCACGTCGGTGCCGTCGCGCAGCACGAAGCAGACGTCCAGCGGCAGCGCCTCGCCGTCGTCGGGCACGAGCTCCTTGTACTGGCGGTAGATGCGCTTGGGCTCCATGAAGATGACCGGGTCCGGCTCGCGGATCGCGGCCAGCAGCAGGCCGTAGGCGCGCGCCGGCGACGACGGCAGGACGACGCGCAGGCCCGGCACGTTGGTGAAGATCGATTCGTTGGCCTCGCTGTGATGCTCCGGGGCACGGATACCACCGCCCCACGGCACGCGCAGCACCATCGGGCAGGTCAGGCGGCCGCGGGTGCGGTAGCGCATGCGCGCGGCGTGGCTGACGATGAAGTCGACCATCGGGTAGATGAAGCCGTCGAACTGGGCCTCGGCGATCGGCTTCATGCCCTGGCTGGCCATGCCGACGGTCAGGCCGGCAATGGTGGTTTCATCCAGCGGGGTGTCGATGACGCGCTCGCTGCCGAACTGGGAGTGCAGCCCGGCGGTGGCACGGAACACGCCGCCGTTGACGCCCACGTCCTCGCCCACCACCACGACGCGCTCGTCGTTGCGCATCTCGTAGGCCATGGCCTGGGTCAGGGCCTCGATCAGGGTGATCGGCTTGGCTTCGGCGGCGCTCATGCCC
>JAAZHF010000114.1 GCA_012510865.1 Gammaproteobacteria bacterium | reverse complement strand
GTCCCAGCCGACGCCGCGCGCGCCGAGGCCCCCGGCCGGCAGCCCGGCCACCGCCGCGCCCGCGGAGGGCGGGAGCAGAGCATAGCCCTCGTGGCGAAGCGCGTCGGCCTCGCTGCCTGCCGGCGTGTACGGCGGTGGGAAGGTGACTGCCATGGCGGATCCACCGGCGGTCGCAGCGATATGGACCCGCGTCGGCCGCCAGGGCGACGGGTCGGAAAGGACGAAGCCCGCGCTGCGCGGGCTTCGAGCCTGGCTTGGATGTGGCAGCCCCGGATGGATTCGAACCACCGAATGCCTGAGTCAGAGTCAGGTGCCTTACCGCTTGGCGACGGGGCTATGGAGCAATTGTAGCGCAGGATTCCGCGAACGGAATCCTGAATACCTCGATCAGCGCTTCGAGAACTGGGTGGCGCGGCGTGCCTTGTGCAGGCCGACCTTCTTGCGCTCGACCTCGCGGGCGTCGCGGGTCATGAAGCCGGCCTTGCGCAGCTCGGCCTTCAGGCCCTCGTCGTACTCCACCAGCGCGCGGGCGATGCCCAGGCGGATCGCGCCGGCCTGGCCGGTGGTGCCGCCGCCGGAGGTCGTGGCCACGACGTCGAAGCTCTCGGTGTTCTTCGTCAGCTCGAGCGGCTGGCGAACGATCATGCGCGCGGTCTCGCGGCCGAAGAACTCGTCGAGCGGGCGGTCGTTGACGGTGATGTTGCCGGTACCGCGGCGCAGGAACACGCGGGCGGTGGAGGACTTGCGACGGCCGGTGCCGTAATTCTGGGTGATTGCCATGACTTAGATATCCAGGACTTGCGGCTGCTGGGCGGCATGCGGGTGTTCGGGGCCCTTGTACACCTTGAGCTTGCGGTACATCGCGCGGCCCAGGGGGTTCTTCGGGAGCATGCCCTTGACGGCGGTCTCGATCACGCGCTCGGGGTGGCGCTCCAGCGCCTGCGCCAGGGATTCGGTCTTGAGGTTGCCGATGTACCCGGTGAAGCGGTGGTACATCTTGTCCGTCAGCTTCTTGCCGGTCACGTGGACCTTCTCGGCGTTGACCACGATGATGTAGTCGCCGGTGTCGACGTGCGGGGTGTAGACGGGCTTGTGCTTGCCACGGAGGCGGCGCGCGAGCTCGGTGCTCAGGCGGCCGAGGGTCTTGCCGGTGGCATCGACCACGAACCAGTCGCGCTGGACGGTCTCGTTCTTGGCGGAAAAGGTCTTCATCGAGGAACTCTCAGGGGTGACTGGTCGGGCTGGTTGCGCGGGCCATCGCCCTGCGGAACTTCACCACGCGTTTTCACGTTCTTGGAACGCAAGAGGCGGAATTGTAGCGGGCACGGACCGACTCTGCAAGTTGGCGGGCGGCGGCCCCGGGGCATGCAGGTCCGGCGGCGACCGCCTGTACGGCCCCCGCCCGACGGCCCACAATGGACAGCCATGGCGACCCGCACCCTCTCCCCGCTCGACCGCCTGCTGGCGGATGCCCAGAACGCCCTCGAGACCGTGGCCGGACGGCCGCGGGCGGAGCGGCCGAATCCGGGCGCGAACGAAGCCGACGTCCCGCTCGACGAGGCCGAGCGCAGGCACGCGGCGGGCCTGATGCGGGTCAACCACGTCGGCGAGGTCTGCGCCCAGGCGCTCTACGTCGGCCAGGCCACCGTCGCCCGCGACCCGGCGACGCGCGCCCACCTCCTGGAGGCCGCACAGGAGGAGACCGACCACCTGGCCTGGTGCGACGACCGCCTGCGCGAGCTGGACAGCCGCCCCAGCATCTTCAATCCGCTCTGGTACGCCGGCAGCTACGCCATCGGCCTGCTGGCCGGCCTGCGCGGCGACGGCTGGAACCTCGGCTTCGTGGTCGAGACCGAGCGCCAGGTGGAGGCCCACCTCGAGGAGCACCTGCAGGTGCTGCCGCCCGCCGACCTGCGCAGCCGCGCGATCCTGGAAACCATGAAGGCCGACGAGGCCCGCCACGCCGACAACGCCGAGGCCGCCGGCGCCCGGGTGCTGCCCGAGCCGATCCCGACGCTGATGGCGGCGGCTTCGAAGCTGATGAAGACGGTCGCCTACCGGATCTGAGCGTCCCCGGCGGGAGCAGCGGGAGCGGCGTCAGGAGGACACCAGCTTCAGGCCGAGCACGCCGCACACGATCATCGCGATGCACGCCAGGCGCGCAGGCGAGGCGCTTTCGGCGAAGGCGATGATCCCCACCGCGGCCACCCCGACCGCTCCGATCCCGGTCCAGATCGCATAGCCGGTGCCGATCGGGATCGACCTGAGCGCCTGCGACAGGCACCAGAAGCTCACCACCATCGCCGCCACCGTGAGCAGGCTCGGCCACGGGCGGGTCCAGCCCTCGGTGTACTTGAGGCCGACCGCCCACGCCACCTCGAACAGCCCCGCCACGAACAGGTAGGTCCACGCCATCGCGTCCTCCCGGCTGGCCGCGCCCGGGCGGCGCGGCTCCAAAATGCAGAAGCGGCCCGGGACCTCGTCCCGGACCGCCGTCGGTCGTCGTTCCGCGGACAGGTCCGCGCGCGGGTCGTCCCGCCTGCAGGAGCGGCTCCCGCCGCCGGCCTCACTCCACCAGGTTGCGGCCGTGGAACAGCTCCTCGATCTCGCGCTTGAGCAGGGCCTCGATCTTCATCCGCTCCTTGAAGGAGAGGTTGCGGGCCTTTTCCTCGAACAGGTACTGGTCCAGGTCGAAGTCCTTCAGGTGCATCTTGGTGTGGAAGATGTTCTCCTGGTAGACGTTGACGTCGAACATCTCGTAGCGCGCCTTGATGTTCTTCGCCAGGAAGTCCTGGATCGAATTGATCTTGTGGTCGATGTAGTGCTTCTTGCCCTTGATGTCGCGGGTGAAGCCGCGCACCCGGTAGTCGGCGATCACGATGTCCGACTCGAAGCTCTCGATCAGGTAGTTGAGCGCCTTCAGCGGCGAGATCACGCCGCAGGTGGCGACGTCGATGTCGGCGCGGAAGGTCGCGATGCCCGCCTGCGGATGGGTCTCGGGATAGGTGTGGACGGTGATGTGGCTCTTGTCCAGGTGCGCGACCACGGCGTCGGAGATCACGCCCTTGGCGGCCGACTTGTCGATCACCGGCTCCTCGGAGATCAGGATCGTCACCGACGCGCCCTGCGGATCGTAGTCCTGGCGCGCGATGTTGAGGATGTTGGCGCCGATGATCTCCGCGACGTCCGAGAGGATCTGCGTCAGCCGGTCGGCGTTGTACTCCTCGTCGATGTACTCGATGTAGCGCTGGCGCTCGTCCTTGGAG
>JAAZHF010000113.1 GCA_012510865.1 Gammaproteobacteria bacterium | reverse complement strand
CGGCATGGGCGTGTTCCTCGGCCAGTCGACGCGCATCTACAACCGCATGACCGGGGAAACCAGCTACGGCGTGGTGCCACCGGGAAGCGTGGTGGTCGCCGGCTCGCTGCCGGCGTCCGACGGAAGCCACTCGCTGTACTGCGCCGTGATCGTCAAGCAGGTGGATGCCCGCACGCGCGCGAAGACCTCGGTCATCGAACTGCTGCGCGGGCACGCGCTCTGAATGGAGGAAAGCCAAGGGATGACCACCCTGTACGGACTCGAGAACTGCGATACCTGCCGCAAGGCGCGGAAGTGGCTCGACCGCTTCGGCATCGAACACGCCTTCGTCGACTACCGCGCGAACCGGCCGGAGCCCGCGGTCCTCGACGGTTGGGCGCGCCAGGCCGGCGGCTTCGAGGCGCTGGTGAACCGGTCGTCGACGACGTGGCGCCAGCTGCCCGACAACCGCAAGGCGGCCGGCTCCGACGCCGAGTGGCGGCTGCTCCTGCGCGAATATCCGCAGCTGCTGCGGCGGCCGGTGGTCGTGACCGCCGACGGCACGATGAGCCAGGGCTTCAGCGACAACGCATTCAAGAAGCGGTTCGGGACCGGCGCGTGAGCGGGGTCCTGGCGCTGGCCTGCGACCTCGTCGCCCGGCCCTCGGTGACGCCGGACGACGCGGGCTGCCAGGCGCTGCTCGCCGGGCGCCTGCGGCGCGCGGGCTTCCGCTGCGAATCGATGCGTTTCGGGAGGGTCGACAACCTCTGGGCGACGCACGGCGAGGGCGCGCCGGTGCTCGTGCTGCTGGGCCACACCGACGTCGTCCCACCGGGACCGCGCGAGGCATGGAGCAGCGATCCCTTCGGGCCGGAGGTGCGCGACGGGATGCTCTACGGCCGCGGCACCGCCGACATGAAAGGCGCGGTCGCGGCCTTCGTGGTCGCCCTGGAGCGCTTCGTCGCGGAGCATCCGGAGCATCCCGGCACGGTGGCCCTGCTGCTGACCTCCGACGAAGAAGGCGACGCCATCGACGGCGTCCGCCGCGTGGCGGGCGAGTTCAGGCGCCGCGGACAGCGCATCGACTGGTGCATCACCGGCGAGCCCTCGTCCAGCCGCCGCCTCGGCGACCTGCTGCGGGTCGGGCGCCGCGGCTCGCTGTCGGCGGCGCTGAGCGTGCGCGGCGTGCAGGGCCACGTCGCGTATCCGGACAAGGCCCGCAACCCGGTGCACGGGGCGCTGCCGGCGCTCGCCGAACTCGCGGCGCACCGTTGGGACGAGGGCCACGAAGGCTTCCCGCCCACGAGCCTGCAGATCAGCAACATCCATGCCGGCACCGGCGCGGCCAACGTGATCCCGGGCGAGCTGCGGGTGGACTTCAACCTCCGCTACAACCCGCGCTGGGACGCGCCGGGCCTGGAAGCGGCGGTGGAAGCGCTGCTCGCGCGGCGCGGCCTGGACTTCGGCCTGCGCTGGCATCGCAGTGGAGAGCCCTTCCACACGCCGGACGGCGCGCTTCGCCGGGCGGCGCGCGAGGTGCTGGCGGAGCTCGTGGGCGAGGTGCCGGAGGAGAGCACCGGCGGCGGGACCTCGGACGCCCGCTTCATCGCGCCCCTGGGTGCGGAGTGCGTCGAACTCGGTCCCGTGAACGCAACCATCCACATGGCCGACGAACATGTGTCCGTGGCCGACCTCGAGGCCCTTCCCGGGATCTACCGCGCGCTCATGGAGCGGCTGCTCCTGCCCTGAGCGGGGCCCCGTGGCGCATCACCCGGGACGAGCCGCAGCGACCAGGCGGTTTCGCCGGGCAGGAAGGGCGAGGGCCGTCCCTGCACCCAGTCCGCGTGCCCGGCCCCCCAGAAGGGCGACAGCGGATGCCCGCTCTGGCCGCCCGGCATGTGGATGATCCCCTCGGCTTCGCGCCCGGGCGCGACCACCATGCGCTGCGAGGCTCCCATCGACGGCGCCTGCACGCGGGGCACGAGGGTGTCCCCCGGCAGCGGGTCGGCGGGCATGCACAGCCGCGGCCGGAGCACGGCGGGCAGGGCCGGCGCCAGCGGATGGCAGATCCGCGCCGTGTTGGCCTCGCCCCAGCTGCGTCCGGCGAGCGGGCCGCGCGCGGCCAGGCGGTCGCGGACCTCGGCCGCGGCGTCCTCGAACAGCGCGTCCCAGTCCTCGTAGGGCGGCGGCAGGAGGTGCCGGGGACGCCGGTCCACCAGCGGCCAGGCGACGCCCTCGAACTGCGGCAGCGCCGGCGCCGCGTAGTCGTCGCCGAGCGCGGCCGCCGCCGGTGCCAGCAGTCCGCGCGCAAGGCGCTCGTTGACGGCGGCGCGCCAGCCGCGCACCAGGCGGTAGCCGGTGGAGTCCGGGTCGGCGTGGCCGGTCCAGTCGCCGGCCGCCGCCGCAAGGGCGGCCAGCGCGGGCGCCTGCGCGGCGGCCGCGCGCTCGAGCAGGAGCGCATGCCAGCGCTCGAGGAGCACGGCGCGGTCGTCGCGCTGGATCGCGAGCAGGTCCCCCTCGTCGAACCGCGACCCGGCGCGCAGGGCATCGCGGATCTGCGCGGCGCGGACGCCCAGGGCATAGCCGCCGTCGCCGACCAGTTCCAGAGCGGGACCGTCGACCACCCGCGCGTTGGCGGTCCAGATGCGATCGGCCGTGGGCGAGGCGACCGTCGGTCCCCGGCGCGTGGACATGGACCAGGGCGCGCAGGCGCCGTCCCCGACGGTCGCGACGGGCGCCCGCGGGTCGCAGCGTGCTCCGCGCACCGGCACCGGGCCCAGCAGGCGCCAGGCGATGCGGCCTGACGCGTCGCCGATCACGAGGTTCTGCGTCGGCAGGGCGACGTCACGGGCCAGCACCAGCGCCTGTTCGAGGTCCGGCGCGCGCGCCATCGCGCCCAGCCGCAGGTTGATCGCCCCCGGGAGATGGGCCGTCCAGCGCAGGGCCAGCACCCGGCCGTCACCGGTCCGGTGCAGGACCGGCCCCCAGTCGGACTCCTCGACCTCGAGGACCTCGGGCTGCGCACCGGCGACCGCGATCCGTTCGCGATGGCGGACCAGGCGCACGCAGGCATCGCCGTCGGCAGGGTGGTCGTCGCATGGCTGTTGCAGCGCCCAGTCGAGGGAGTCGCCGTAGCTGTTGGTGAATCCCCAGGCCACGTGGCCGTTGCTGCCCACGACCACCGCCGGCAGGCCGGGCAGGGTGAATCCGGACACGTCCACGCGCCCGTCCGGCGCACGCGCGTCGGGGTAGCGGAGGCGCGCGCGGAACCAGATGCCGGGGGCGCGCAGCCCGAGGTGCATGTCGTTGGCGACCAGGGCCGTGCCGTGGCCGGTCAGCGTGCCGGCGACGGCGAAATTGTTGCTTCCGATCGCCCGCGGCTCCAGGTCCGCCGCGCGGGCCAGGTCCGCGTCCGCGTCCGGCTCCGGCAGGGCGCGCAGGTCGACGGCGTCGGGGCCCGGGAGCTCAGCGTCGCCGATCGCTTCGCCGACCAGGGGTGCGTCCCAGCTCGAGCCTGCGTGGGTCACCAGCGCGTAAAGCGCGTCCGGAAGGTGCGGCCGGATCCTCCACAGCGCCAGTTCGCGCTCGTTGCCGGCGTCCTGCAGGTCGAAGTACATCGCGAACCCGACCAGCACGGAGTCCTCGGGTCGCCAGCGCTCGGGCACCGAACGCAGCGCCAGGTAGGCCCACGGCCGTGCGCCGAGGGCGGCGAGTCCTGCGTTCACGCCTTCGGCATACGCCTCCAGCAGGGCGCGATCGCCTTCCTCCAGGTCCCGGACCGCGGCCTCGGCGCGCGGGCGCATCCGGTGCACGCGGCGCGCGCGGTCGGCGTCCAGGGCCGGCGGGCCGAAGAGGGCGGCGAGCTCGCCCGCGGCCGAGCGTCGCATCAGGTCCATCTCGAAGTAGCGCTCCTGGGCGTGCACGTAGCCCAGGGCACGCATGGCGTCGCGCTCGTCGCCGGCGTCGACGGTGGCCACGCCCAGCGCGTCGCGCGCGACGGCAACCTGCGCGCCGAGTCCCGGCAGGACCGCCTGGCCCTCGAGCTGCGGCAGGCTGGCCCGCATCGCCCACCACGCGGCGAGCGCGGCCAGCAGGACGACGACGGCCAGAAGCAGGGTGATGCGCAGGATCCAGCGGACCATCGGCTCCCTCCCCGGAGTCGCTGCGATGATACGGCTCAGCCGGCCTGGAGCGCGTCGACCTTCTGCCAGCCCCGCGGCAGCAGGCCCCCGCGGCTGCCTCGGGCCCCCAGGTAGGCGTCGAGGTCGCGCCAGGCGAGGGTCATGCTGCGCGCGCCGGCGGTCACCACCAGGCTGCCGCCCTGGGGCACGGACGCGACCGCGACCACGCGCTCGGTCCCGCGCCGCGCCCTGGGGATCTCGATGATCTTGTTGCCCTTGCCCCGCTCGAGCCCGGGCAGTTCGGAAACCGGGAAGGCCAGCAGGTGGCCGGCGCTGGTGGCGGCCACGATGCGGTCGCTGTCGAGGTCGGCGACCATCGCCGGCTGCAGCACGCGGGCGCCTTCGGGCAGGCTCAGCATCGCCTTGCCTGCCTTCTGCCGGCTGGTGAGGTGTTCGAAGCGGGTGACGAAGCCGTAGCCGGCCGAGCTCGCGAGCACGAAGAGCGTATCCGGTTCGCCGGTGGCCATGGCCACGAACGAGGCTCCGCTCGCGGGCGAGAAGCGTCCCGTCAGCGGGTCGCCGTTGCCGCGCGCCGAGGGCAGCCCGTGCGCGAGCGTGGAATAGGCGCGGCCGTTCGAGTCCAGGAAGGCGACCTGCTGCGTGGTCCGTCCGCGCACCGCGCAGAGCAGGCCGTCGCCCTCGCGGTAGGACAGGGCGGCGGCGTCGACGTCATGGCCCTTCGCGGCGCGCACCCAGCCCTTCGCGCTGAGCACCACGGTCACCGGTTCGGCCGCGACCAGCTCGGTCTCGGCCAGCGCCTGCGCGGCTTCGCGAGCCACCAGCGGCGAGCGGCGTGCGTCGCCGTACTTCGCCGCGTCGGCGAGCAGCTCTTCCTTCACCAGCCTGCGCAGCCGGGCCTTGCTGCCCAGCGTGGCGATGAGGCGGTCGCGTTCGGCGTCGAGCTCGTCCTGCTCGCCCCGGATCTTCATCTCCTCCAGGCGCGCGAGCTGGCGCAGCCGGGTCTCGAGGATGTAATCGACCTGGTCGTCGCTGAGTTCGAAGCGCGCCTGCAGCACCGGGCGCGGCTCGTCCTCGGTGCGGATGATGCGGATCACCTCGTCGAGGTTCAGGAAGGCCGCAAGCAGGCCTTCCAGCAGGTGCAGGCGACGTTCGACCTTGTCGAGCCGGTGCTGCAGGCGCCGGGTGACCGTGTCCGAGCGGAACGCGAGCCATTCCAGCAGGAGGCTGCGCAGGTCCTTGACCTGGGGGCGACCGTCGAGGCCGATGATGTTGAGGTTGACGCGGTAGCTCTTCTCCAGGTCCGTGGTCGCGAACAGGTGGCCCATGAGCTGCCCGGCGTCGACGCGGTTGGAGCGCGGGACCAGCACCACGCGGACCGGGTTCGCATGGTCGGATTCGTCGCGGATGTCCTCCAGCCAGGGCAGCTTCTTCGCCCGCATCTGCGCGGCGATCTGCTCGATCACCCGGGAAGGCGACACCTGGTAGGGCAGGGCGGTGACGACGATGCCCTGGCCTTCCTTGCGCCAGGTGGCCCGCGCGCGGACGCTGCCGTGGCCGGCCTCGTACATCGCCCGCAGGTCCGCCGCCGGGGTGATGACCTCGGCCCCCGTCGGGTAGTCGGGGCCGCGCACGTGCTCGCACAGGTCGGCGACGGTGGCGTCGGGATCGTCGAGCAGGCGCACGCAGGCGCTGACGACCTCGTTGAGGTTGTGGGGCGGCACGTCGGTCGCCATGCCCACCGCGATCCCGGTGGTGCCATTCAGCAGCAGGTGCGGCAGGCGGGCGGGCAGCCAGCTCGGCTCTTCCAGGGTGCCGTCGAAGTTCGGCACCCAGTCGACCGTGCCGTGGGCGAGCTCGCCGAGCAGGACTTCCGCGATCGGCGTGAGCTTGGACTCGGTGTAGCGCATCGCCGCGAAGGACTTCGGGTCGTCGGACGAGCCGAAGTTGCCCTGGCCCTCGATCAGCGGGTAGCGGTAGCTGAAGGGCTGCGCCATCAGCACCAGCGCCTCGTAACAGGCGCTGTCGCCGTGCGGGTGGAACTTGCCGATCACGTCGCCGACGGTGCGCGCGGACTTCTTGGGTTTCGCCGCGGCACCAAGGCCGAGCTCGCTCATCGCGTAGATGATCCGCCGCTGCACCGGCTTGAGCCCGTCGCCGATGAAGGGCAGGGCGCGGTCGAGGACCACGTACATCGAGTAGTCGAGGTAGGCGCGTTCGGCGTACTCGCGCAGGGGGATCTGTTCGAAACCGTGGAAGACTGGGCGGATCGGATCGTTCATCGGGACTGCTGCCGGAGCGGAACCGGCATTCTACCGGCCGCACCAGGCGACCGCGCGGCTCGCCTCGACGACGCTGGCGGTCTTCGATCCCTGCAGGACCTTGAAGGTGCTCGCGCGCAGGTCGGGACGGCCGCCCACGGCGTCGCGGACCACCGCCACTTCGTATTCGCGCGCGTTGGCGTCGATCGCGGTCGCGAGGATGCAGCTCTCCAGCGCCATCCCGGAAAGCAGCAGGCGGCGCGTCCCGAGCTTGGCCAGCAGCACCGGCAGGGCCGTGCACTGGAACGCCGAGTGCTTCGGCTTCAGCACGAAATGGTCGTCCGGGCCGGGTTCGAGCAGGCCGGCGATCCGCTGCGCCGCCCCCGGAGTGGCCGAAGCCATGGCGACCAGCTCCCGGAAGTCCGACTGCCAGTGCGCGAAGTTGTCGTTGGCGTACACCACGGGCCAGCCGCGGCGATGGAAGCGCCGGCGCAGGTCGGCGATGGTCCGCGCGGCGCGCGTCGCCGAGGGCGTGATCCGGTCGGCGCCGGGGAAGTCGAACTGCCCGATCATGTCGACCACCAGCAGCGCGGGCTCGACGGGTCCGGGCACCTCAGTCGGGGACTTTCGCCGGGACGAAGGGGGAGGTGGGGTCGCTGGCGGGGAAGGTCTCCTCCAGCGCCTCGTCCTGGTTCTCGCTCTCGCGGTCCTTGCGGCGCTGGCGCTCTTCCGGAGTCTCGTCGGACCTGCCGGGGAACACGGCTGGCTGTGGGGGATCCTTGCGGTCGCGGTTCATGGCCTGCCTCGCTGTGGTTGATCCGGATTACTTAGCGCCCGGAACGTTGTCGCGGCGTGACCGGCCTGCCCGGCCCCGGCTGCCAGCGCGGTGCGCGCGGGCCAGGAACCTCCGGGCGGCGGCTTCCCACTGGCGCGGGCCGCGCGCGCCGGCCGCGGCCCGCGCAAGGCTGCCGTCGCGCCAGCCCTCCGCGACGCAGGGATCGATGTACGACTTGCGGCAGACCGCCACCGTGTTCCCGAGGAGCGCGGCGACCGCGGCCACCGCCTGCTGTTCGATCGCCGCCGCTTCCCTGGCCCCGCCGGGGCACGGCGTCCCGGCCAGGATTCGGAAGGCGGCAAGCGTGGCGCCCCACGTCCGGAAGTCCTTGGCCGTGAACGCGGCTCCCATGCGGGACTGGAGGTAGGCGTTGACCATCGCCGAATCGACCGGTCGAGGGGTTCCGTCGTCGACATACTGGAACAGGCGCTGGCCGGGCAGCTGGTGGACCGCGCGCAGCAGCCGCGCCAAGCGGCGGTCGTCGACGGCGACGTCGTATTCCCGGCCTCCCTTGCCGGTGAAGCGCAGGCGCAGCCCGCCGCCGGGAAAGCGTGCGTGGTGGCTGCGCAGGGTGGTCAGCCCGAACGAGCCGTTCTCGCGCTCGTAGGCCTCGTTGCCCACGCGCACCAGCGTCGCGCCCATGGTGTACACCACCAGCGCCAGCACCTTGTCGCAGGGGAGCCCGGGCAGTGCCAGGTCCTGGCGCAGGGCGCGGCGCAGCCGGGGCAGGGCCGCGGCGAACGCCGGCAGCCGTTCGAACTTGCCGGCGTCGCGGCTGGTGCGCCATCGGGGATGGTAGCGGTACTGCTTGCGTCCCCGGCCGTCGCGGCCGGTCGCCTGCAGGTGCCCGCGCGGCGCGACGCAGATCCACACGTCGCTGTATGCCGGCGGGATCGCGAGCGCACGGATGCGCTCGAGGGTGGGCGGATCGCGGACCGGCCGGCCCTCCGGGTCGACGTAGCGGAAGCCGCGGCCGCAGCGCAGGCGCCGGATGCCGGGTTCCGTGTCGCTGACGTGGACCAGCCCCGCTTCCGCCGCGCCCGGGCCCTGCCTGTCCCCGTTCGCGGCCTGTACCTGCCGCCCGTCCGTCCCGCTGCCCATGCGGGAACGCTACCCGCGGCCGGTGAGGGCGCGATGAAGCTCCGGGCGCGCGCTGATCACGCGGCCTTGCGCGGTCGCGATGCAGGCTGCCGCCACCAGTGTGGCCAGACGGAGGAGCCACGATGCCCGAGCGCAAGAACCAGGGGG
>JAAZHF010000112.1 GCA_012510865.1 Gammaproteobacteria bacterium | reverse complement strand
CGGCCAAGGACTGGCGCGGGGGCCGCGGCATCCTGGAGAACATCATCCCGTCCTCCACCGGCGCCGCGAAGGCCGGCGGCAAGGTGCTGCCGGACCTCAACGGCAAGCTGACCGGCATGAGCTTCCGCATCCCGACCTCGGACGTGTCGGTGGTCGACCTGACCGTCGAACTCGAGAAGGGCGCCACCTACGCCGAGATCTGCGCCGAGATGAAGGCGCAGTCGGAAGGCGCGCTGAAGGGCATCCTCGGCTACACCGAGGACAAGGTGGTCGCGACCGACTTCCGCGGCGACGCGCGCACCTCGATCTTCGACGCCGAGGCCGGCATCCAGCTCGACGACACCTTCGTCATGCTGGTGGCCTGGTACGACAACGAATGGGGCTACTCGAACAAGTGCCTCGAGCTGGTGCGGGTGGTCGCGGCGAAGTAGGCGCGACGCCCTGAAGACCCCCGGAAGCCCCGCCTGCGCGGGGCTTCCTCGTTCCAGGTCGGGCAAGGCCTACAGCCGGCTCCGGCAGGGCGGCGATGTTCCCGCGCCGCGCGGGAGGCTAAGGTGCGCAGGGGGCCGCAGTGCGGCGCAGGGAAGTCGCAGGATGGAACCTTTCGTGGTGCTGCTGGCCTTCCTGGCGACGATGGCCCTGCTCGCGCTCGCCGTGGTCCTGCTCGTCCTGCTGCTGGTGCACGGTGGCCTGAAGCGCCGGATCGCCGCGCTCGAGCACGCGCTGGAGGCGCTGCGGGCCGCGCAGGCGACTGGCGCCGCCGCTGCCGGGCCACGGGCCGCACCGCCGCGCGCCGCCCCGGCGGCATCGCCGGGGCCGGTGGCTTCGCGGGCTGCTTCCGAGGCGCCCGCGGCGTGGCGACCGGCCCACGCGGCCCCGCCGGCGCCGGGGCCGGTGGCCCCGCTCCCGCCGCTGCCACCGGCTCCGCCGCGTCGCGCCGCCGGGCCTTCACCGGTCGAGCGGTTCGCCGCGGCGGTCCGGCGCTGGTTCACCGAAGGGAACGTGCCGGTGAAGGTGGGCGTCCTCGTCCTGCTGGCCGGCGTGGCCGCGCTCCTGAAGTACGCAAGCGACCAGGGCTGGCTGTCGCTCCCGATCGGCCTGCGGCTGGGCGCGCTCTCTGCGGCCGCGCTCGCCGCGCTCGCCTTCGCCTGGCGCGCCCGCGAAAGCCACCGCAGCTTCGCGCTGGCGGTGCAGGGCGGCGCGATCGGCGTCCTGCTCCTGGTGGTGTTCGCGGCCTTCAGGCTGTACGGGCTGCTGCCCGCGCCAGCGGCCTTCGCCCTCAGCGTCGCGCTGGTCGCGGCGCTTTGCGTGCTCGCGGTGCTCCAGGGCTCGCGGACCCTCGCCGTGTTCGGGATCCTCGCCGGATTCCTGGCGCCGATCTGGCTCTCGACGGGCAGCGGCAGCCACGTGGTCCTCTTCTCGTACTACGCGCTGCTCAACGCGGCGATCTTCGCCATCGCCTGGGTACGCCCCTGGCGCGAGCTCAACCTGCTCGGCTGGGTCTTCACCTGGGGCATCGGCGTTGCCTGGGGCGTCCTGGCCTACTCGCCCGACAAGTTCGCGAGCACGCAGCCCTTCCTGCTCCTGTTCTTCGGCTTCTACGTCCTGCTGCCGATCCTTTACGCACGCAGGCGCGCACCCGGGCGCCGGGACATCATCGACGGCAGCCTGCTGTTCGGCACCCCGCTCGTGGCCTTCCTCCTGCAGGCGGCCCTGCTCGAGGGCGGGCGCCGGCAGTTGGCGCTGTGCGCGCTGGGGCTGGCGGCCATCTACGG
>JAAZHF010000111.1 GCA_012510865.1 Gammaproteobacteria bacterium | reverse complement strand
GGGTCGGGGTGACGCCCACGGGCACCGCAGCCGGCGTGGTGGTAGCGGCAGCGGGGGCTGGCGCGGCGGCAGCGGTGGCGACCGGGGCAGGCGCTGCGAACGCCAGCGCGGCGACTGCGCTCAGCGCAAGGAGAGCAGGGGTTTTCATCTAGAAGGCTTGTCGGCTCGGGGTCGGCGTACCGCAGCATGCGTGGACGCTTTGCCGACAGTGGGGATCCGCGGCCAGATCAGGGTAGCGGCGAAGCGATCCCATGCGCGCTAGCTCCCTCTTCGACCAGTGGCGGAAGAAGTTCGTCCCGTGAACTTTTCGCGCCACGCGTGGAGCTGCGGGGGTCAGCGATCGGGCCGGTACACGTCGTCCGGGAACGGCCGCCCGCGCGCTGCGGCGATCTCGCGCAGGCGCGCGGCGAAGCGGTCCTCGCTCGCCGGCGGGTCGTAGAAGCGGAGCGACTCGAGCCCTTCCGGCATCACGTTGCTCTTGCTGAGGCCGTCGGGATAGGCGTGCGGACCGTCGTAACCGGCGCCGCGCCCGAGCGCTTTGGCGCCCCGGTAGTGCGAGCCGCGCAGCGCATCGGGTGGGGGTTTGGCGCCCTGGTGGCGCACGTGTTCCCGGGCCGCGTTGATCGCCCGGTACGCCGCTTTGCTCTTGGGGGCCAGTGCGAGGCGAATCGTCGCCTGGCTGAGTGCGTACTGCGCCTCCGGCAGACCGACGTGCTCGACCGCCTGGGCAGCTGCGGCGGTGACGCCGAGCGCAGCCGGGTCGGCGTTGCCGACATCTTCGCTGGCGAGCACGAGCAGCCGGCGGGCGATGAAGCGGCCGTCTTCGCCGCCTTCGAGCATCACTGCGAGGTAGTAGAGCGCCGCATCCGGATCGGAGGCGCGGACCGACTTGATGAACGCGGAGATCGTGTCGTAGTGCTGGTCGCGGTCCTTGTCGTAACGCACCGCGCGCCGCTGCAGCGCGTTCTCAGCGGCGTCCAAATCGATCTGTGGCGGCTCCAGGTCGGCGGCGTCACCTGCCTGCCCGCTGCGCTCGGCGATCACGGCCCGCGACGCCGATTCCAGCGCGCCGAGGGCGGTGCGCGCGTCACCACCGCTGCGTAGGGCCAGGAAGGCCACGGCGTCATCGGTCGCGGTGACCGGCGCAAGCGGACCATCCAGCGCGCGGCGCAAGAGCGTTTCGATGTCGTCGTCGCCGAGCGGCTGGAGTTCGTAGATCCGCATCCGCGAGAGCAACGCGGAGTTGACCTCGAAGTACGGGTTCTCGGTCGTCGCCCCGATCAAGATGATCGTGCCGTCTTCCACGGCCGGGAGCAGCGTGTCCTGCTGGGCTTTGTTGAAGCGGTGGATCTCGTCCAGGAAGAGGACGGTTCCGGCGCCGCGCGCCTTGCGGTTCTGGGCGCGCGCCAGTACCTCGCGCACCTCTTTGCGTCCCACCTCGACCGCCGAGAGCTCCTCGACCACAGCGCCCGCGTGCCCGCCGACGAGCCTTGCGAGCGTCGTCTTGCCGGTGCCGGGCGGGCCGAACAACACCATCGACTCCGGGTCGCCGGCGGCGATCCGCCGCCGCAGCGCCG
>JAAZHF010000110.1 GCA_012510865.1 Gammaproteobacteria bacterium | reverse complement strand
GCCCGGTGGTGATGCCCGCGGCGATCGAGATCGCCAGCGGGCGGGACTCGCGCGCTTGCCCGGCCCGCGCCTCGCACACGTCGCGCATCACCTGCGGCTTGACAGCGAATACCCAGGTCCCGGCCCCTTCGACGGCGCCGCCGGCATCCGCGTGCACGTGCACCCCGAAGTCCCGCGCCAGCGCTTCGCGCAGGCCGTCCACCGGTTCGGCGACGTGGATGCGGGACGGTTCGACCCCGCGCGACACGAGGCCGCCGACGAGGCTGCGCGCCATGTTGCCGCCGCCGATGAAGGCGATGCCGTCCGCGGCTGCGATCGGACTCATGTCGAATCTCCAGTGCTGCGTGGCCCGAACAGGGCGGTGCCGATGCGGACCATGGTCGCGCCCTCGACGATCGCGAGTTCGTAGTCGGCGCTCATGCCCATGGACAGCGTGCCCGCGCCGGGATGGGCCTCGCGCAGCCGTGCGTGCAGCGCGCGCATGGCCGCGAACGCGTCCCGGCGGCGGGCAAAGTCCGGGTGCGGCTCGGGGATGGCCATCAGCCCGCGCAGCGCGAGCGCCGGCTCGGCGGCAATGGCGGCGGCCAGGTCGGGGACCTCACCCGGGGCGCAGCCGTGCTTCCCGGCCTCGCCCTCGACGTTGACCTGGATGAGCACGTTGAGCGGCCGCTCCGGGTCGCGCGCCGCGGCCAGCGCCCGCACCAGCCTGGGCCGGTCGACCGACTGGACCCAGTCGAAGGTCGCGGCGGCCTGGGCGGCCTTGTTCGACTGCAGGTGGCCGACCAGGTGCCATTCGATTCCCGAGCCCTCGAGCGCGGCCACCTTGGGCGCGGCCTCCTGCACGTAGTTCTCGCAGAAGGCGAGGGTGCTTCCCGGGCGCAGTGCCGCCCACTCGGCGGCGAGCGCGGCGATCTCCCCCGCCTCGCGCGTCTTGCCCACCGCGACCAGCCGCGCGGCTGGCCTCGCGGCGGCGCGGGACGCGTTTTCAATGGATTCAAGGACGCGCTCGAGGGGTCCGGTGGCCATCTGGCTGCTCCTCCATCCGCGCCGGTTCTGTGACGCGGATACGGGGCTATACTGCCTGCGGGGAGTACTCTGGCGCCAGCCGCGACCCGGTCCGGCGCCCGCCACCACCACTTGTGCACTGCCGCTGGGGAGCATGCATGGATATCGCCGAACTTCTGGCGTTTTCTGTCAAGAACAAGGCCTCGGACCTGCACCTGTCCGCGGGGCTGCCGCCCATGATCCGGGTGGACGGCGACGTCCGCCGCATCAACATCCCGGCGCTGGACCACAAGCAGGTGCACGCGCTGGTCTACGACATCATGTCGGACAAGCAGCGCCGCGATTACGAGGAATTCCTCGAGGTCGACTTCTCGTTCGAGATCCCCGGCCTGGCGCGCTTCCGCGTCAACGCCTTCAACCAGAACCGCGGCGCGGGCGCGGTGTTCCGCACCATTCCCTCCGAGGTGCTGACCCTCGAGGACCTCGGCACGCCGCGGATCTTCAAGGAGCTGATCGACCAGCCACAGGGACTGATCCTGGTCACCGGCCCGACCGGCTCCGGCAAGTCGACCACGCTCGCGGCGATGGTCGACCACATCAACAAGAACGAGTATGGGCACATCCTCACCATCGAGGACCCGATCGAGTTCGTGCACACCGCGCAGAAGTGCCTGATCAACCAGCGCGAGGTGCACCGCGATACCCACGGCTTCAACGAGGCGCTGCGCTCGGCGCTGCGCGAGGACCCCGACTACATCCTGGTCGGCGAGCTGCGGGACCTCGAGACCATCCGCCTGGCGCTGACCGCCGCGGAGACCGGCCACCTGGTGTTCGGCACCCTGCACACCAGCTCGGCCGGCAAGACCATCGACCGCATCATCGACGTGTTCCCCGCCGGCGAGAAGCCGATGGTGCGTTCGATGCTGTCGGAATCGCTGCGCGCGGTGATCTCGCAGGCGCTGCTGAAGAAGGTCGGCGGCGGGCGCACGGCGGCCTGGGAAATCATGGTGGGCATCCCCGCCATCCGCAACCTGATCCGCGAGGACAAGGTGGCGCAGATGTATTCGGCGATCCAGACCGGCCAGCAGCACGGCATGATGACCCTCGACCAGCATCTCCAGGACCTGGTCAAGCGCGCCATGGTCACGCGCCAGCAGGCCAGGGAATACGCCAAGGACAAGCGGCTGTTCGAGTAACCGGAGCACCCCATGAGCGCCATCGACTTCACCTCGTACCTCAAGCTGATGGCCCATCAGAAGGCCTCGGACCTGTTCATCACGGCCGGCATGCCGCCGTCGATGAAGGTCCACGGGAAGATCTCGCCGATCACCCAGAACCCGCTGACGCCCCAGCAGTCGCGCGACCTGGTGCTGAACGTGATGACGCCGCCCCAGCGCGAGGAATTCGAGCGCACGCACGAGTGCAACTTCGCCATCGGCGTGTCGGGCGTGGGGCGCTTCCGCGTCAGCTGCTTCTACCAGCGCAACCAGGTCGGCATGGTCCTGCGCCGCATCGAGACCCGCATCCCGACGATCGAGGAGCTCAACCTCCCGCCGATCATCAAGACCCTGGCGATGACCAAGCGCGGCATCATCATCTTCGTCGGCGCCACCGGCACGGGTAAATCCACTTCGCTGGCGTCGATGATCGGCTACCGCAACCAGAACTCGACCGGGCACATCATCACCATCGAGGATCCGATCGAGTTCGTGCACAAGCACGACGGCTGCATCATCACCCAGCGCGAAGTCGGCATCGACACCGACAGCTGGGAGAACGCGCTCAAGAACACCCTGCGCCAGGCGCCGGACGTGATCATGATCGGCGAGGTGCGCACCCGCGAGGGCATGGACCACGCCATCGCCTTCGCCGAGACCGGCCACCTGGTGCTGTGCACCCTGCACGCCAACAACGCCAACCAGGCGATGGACCGGATCATCAACTTCTTCCCCGAGGACCGGCGCGGCCAGCTGTTGATGGACCTGTCGCTCAACCTCAAGGGCGTGGTGGCCCAGCAGCTGATCCCCACCCCCGATGGCAAGGCCCGGCGGGTGGCGATGGAGATCCTGCTCGGCACGCCGCTGGTGCAGGACTACATCCGCGACGGCGAGATCCACAAGCTCAAGGAAGTGATG
>JAAZHF010000012.1 GCA_012510865.1 Gammaproteobacteria bacterium | reverse complement strand
GTTCGGACCGGAGCACGTCGGCACCGTGCAGTTCGGCCTGGTGATGACCCAGTTCAACGCCTTCCTCGAGAACAAGTTGTTCGTCGTGTTCGAGGAGGCCGACGCCAACGCCGTCGGCAACCAGGCCGAACTGATGTCGAAGCTGCGCCACTGGATCACCGACTCGCCGATCGAGATCAACCAGAAGGGCGTCAAGACCTACCAGGTCCAGAACTTCGCCAACTTCTTCCTGCTCGCCAACTCGAAGACCCCGGTGGTCATCACCGGCGACGACCGCCGCTTCAACCTGCCGCCACGGCAGGAGGAGCCGATCCATTTCAACCCGAACGAGCTCAAGGCCCTGATCGAAGGCACCCAGCTCGACGCCTTCGCCGACGTGCTCCAGCGCTGGCCGGTCGACGAGAGCCAGGTCACCAAGGTCATCGAGACCGAGGCCCGCGCGAACGTCCACGAGGCGTCGACCTCGATCAACCAGCTGATCGCCGAGGCTGTCCAGCGCGGCGACCTGCAGTTCTTCATCGACCGCACGCCGTCCGACGCCGAAGCCTCGGCCGACTTCTTCAACCGCTACAACCCGATCGGTGCGTTCAAGGCCCAGCTCGACTCGTACATCGAAGCCGCGGCGAACAAGCAGAGCGTAATCGTCACCGACGAGGAGCTGTTCTTCCTCTTCCGCACGCTCATCCCCGACAACCGCTATTTCCAGGACTCCAAGACCTGGCGCAAGCGGCACTTCAAGTCGCTTGGCCTCGACACCGACAAGCAGCACCGGCTTCCCGGCACGTGGGACAAGCGCGTGCGCGGCGTGAAGGTCGACTGGCAGCTGCCCGACGGCGTCGTCGTCCCGGACGCCAGCGGCAAGGTCACCCCTCTCAAGAAAAAGGCGAAGACGAAATGATCACCCCGTTCAACATCTACATCGTGATGCAGCTGGACACGATCGGCAACACGCTGACGGGGATGGCGACCGCTGCGATATTGGTCACAGCTGCCATGGGGATCGTCGCCACGGTGATGGCGTCTGCCGACCCCGAAGAATGGACTATCCCGCGCTACAAGGCCTCGGCACAGCGCAACCTCGAACGCGCGCCTGTGGTCTGGGGGTGGACTGTACGACTGGCGGTGTTCGCTGCGTGCCCGCTCACCGTGCTCGCCACGGTGCTGCCCGACTCCAAGACCGCCGCCGCGATGATCGTGCTGCCCGCGATCGTGAACAACGAGTCCGTGCAGCAGGAGTCGCGCGAGATCTACGAGCTCGCCAAGGGCGCGCTGCGCGAGCTGGCCACCTCGGACGAGGTGCCGGCGAAGTGAAGACCTACACGATCGGCTGGTTCATCGAGATCGACGCCGAGTCGCCCGAGCACGCCGCCTTGCTCGCGCTGCAGATCCAGCGCGACCCGCTGTCCCTGGCGACGGTGTTCTCCGTGCAAGACGAAACGGGAGACATCCGAAATGTCGACGTCCAACCCGACCCCACCACCACCACCCACTGAACAAGGAGGGCGCATGAGCACCCAACAGGTCGAGCGCATGCTCGCCGCCGCAGTCGCCGAGAGCGTCTACTACATGAGCGGCAAGCTGGCCGCACCGCGTCACGGCGCCACCGTCGCGGGTGTCGCGTCCTGGCTGGCGCTCGCCGTCATCGTCGCCGGTCTGCTGGCCATGGCGGCCAGGGCATGAACTTCGAGTACACCGGCAACTGGTCGTTCTCGTCGCTCCTCGACTACGAGGCGTGCCCGATGCGGTTCCGGCTCAAGCGGATCGACAAGATCCCGGAGCCGCCGCGGCCGCCGGACAACCCGCTCGAGCGCGGCACCCGGATCCATGATCATCTCGACGCCTATACGGCCGGGCGCGTGGACTCGCTCGACGGGATCGAGGCCAAGCGCATCGCGCCGTTCGTCCCGATGCTCGACCATCTGCGCGAGCTGCGCGAGTGCGGCATGGCCACTGGCGAGCGCGACTGGCTGTTCGACCGCGACTGGAACGTGACCCAGAAGGACTGGGGGCCTGCGGAGGACCGCGGCGACATCCCGCCCGGCATGAAGTCTTCGGGCAAGCCGATCTGGCTGTGGGCCAAGCTCGACGTCAGCGTCTGCTCGCCGGCCCAGTCGCTGGTCATCACCGGCGACTACAAGTCCGGTAAGAGCGCCTACAAGACCATCGAGCACATCCAGCAGACGCAGCTCTACGCTGCGGTATCGGCGCTGCGCTACGACTGGGCCGACCACCACAGCACCGAGCTGTACTACGTCGACGAAGGCTGGACGAAGCCGGTGACCTACACCCGTGAGCAGGCGCTCGCGTTCGTCGGCCGCTTCGACCAGCGCGCGCAGCGCATCTACGACGACCGCTACTTCCGCCCGAACCCCTCGAAGGTCACCTGCAAATGGTGCCCTCACTCACCCCGCGGCACCGGCGCGTGCCCCGTCGGAGTCTGACCATGAAGATCCTCAACATCCGTGACTTCGTCAGCGCGAAGAACCCAACCCCGCTGGACATCCAGCGCGCGCACGCCAAGGCCGTCAAGCGCGACTACCTGTTCGCCGCCGACGGCCGCTGCTTCGCACCGTATACGCCAGCCGCGCCGTACCTGCCCGACGGCCGCAAGGGCCGCTGGGAGAAGGGCCGCGTCGTGGAGCGCAAGCAGGCGTGAAGCTCATGGTGCTGCGTGAGATCGGCGTTAGCCTTTCGGAGCCGCCGGCGAAATGCGCGGATAACGGTGCCCCGCACCCCGCGCCAGCACCGCCATACCCCACCAGGACGGTGGTTAGCGAGGTGGTAGGGCCGCCTCGCGACAGGTTGTGCCGGCTCCTGCTCAAAGCCGGCAATCCCTTTGTTCCCGGAAGCGACGCCGGGCCGGCGGACTCAGCAGCCGCCGGGCGCCTCCTAGGGACGCGCGGCGCGTCCCACCGTCGCATCGCCGAAGCCAAGCGGGCGCGGGTTCCAGCCCGTGCTGTCTCTTCGCCATCTGCCCCCAGCGAGGCCGCTGCAAGTGGGGGCGCCTCTTCCATGGTGGTGGCGCCGGTCAACGGTTCCTCCCCATCCGGGCCGCGGGTGCTCCCCTCACCCAACGCCACCGGCACCACCACCGCCTATCAAGAACGGAGCCGCTGAATGGCACGCGCAGCACGCAAAGAACGCGAGATCCATGTCCAGGAGATCCCGGACCCCTGGCCGCACCAGGCCGACACGACCCGGCGCCTGGTCCAGTCGCCGATCCTGTTCGACTTCGGTGACCCCGGCGTCGGCAAGACCCGCAGCCAGCTCGACGCCTTCGCCCAGCTGCGCAAGCCGGGTGAGCGCCTGCTCGTGCTCTGCCCCAAAACGCTGATGATGTCGGCCTGGGGCTACGACATCGAGAAGTTCACCCCGCACCTGACCTTCTCGCTGGCCACCGCCGAGCGCCGCGAGGAGGCGTTCCAGATGCCCACCGACGTCGTGATCATGAACCACGACGGCGTGAAGTGGTTCTTCGAGAAGGGCAAGCCGATCGCCGCGCGGGTGAAGTACCTCAAGGGCTTCACCGACCTGGTGATCGACGAGGTCAACGCGTTCAAGCACGCGACCAGCCAGCGCAGCAAGGACATGGCCAAGCTGCGCAAGTACTTCAAGCGCCGCCGTGCGCTCTCGGGCACCCCCAACCCCAACACGGTCATGGAGCTGTGGCACCCCACGCTGATCCTGGACGACGGCAAGCGCCTGGGCACCAGCTACTACAAGCTGCGCAACACGGTGCAGGTGCCGACCCAGGTCGGCCCATCGCCGGACCACCTGCGCTGGGACGACAAGCCCGGCGCGGTCCAGGCGATCAACGAGCTGCTCGCAGATATCACCGTGCGCCACGCGTTCGAGGACGTGATGACGCACGTCCCGCCGAACCACCGCAACTTCAAGACCTTCCAGCTGTCGCCGCGCGCCAAGCAGATCTACGCGCGGATGGAGCAGGAAGCGATCGTGGCCTTCGACGATGGCGTGGTCAGTGCCGTGCATGCCGCGAGCCTGCGCACGAAGCTGCTGCAGATCGCGTCCGGCGCGGTCTACGACGGCACCGGCGAGGGCAGCTACAAGCTGGTCGATACCGCGCGCTACGAGCTCGTCGCGGACCTGGTCGAGGAGCGCAAGCACTCGGTGGTGTTCTTCAACTGGACCCACCAGCGCGACCAGCTCTCGCAGATGTTCGACAAGCGCGACATCCGTTTCGCCGTCATCGACGGTTCGACGCCCGACCGCGACCGCGCGGACATCGTCGAGGCCTACCAGGCCGGCAAGTACGACACGCTCCTGCTGCACCCGCGCACCGGGGCGCACGGCCTGACCCTGACCCGCGGCGACACCACGATCTTCACGTCGCCGATCTACGAGGCCGACCTGCTGAAGCAGGCGATCCACCGCATCTATCGCGGCGCCCAGGACAAGGTCACCAACACGATCCTGATCGAGGCCGAGGGCACGGTAGAGCGCGCGGTTTACGAGCGCCTGGACGGCAAGTACGCGCAGATGGCCGACCTGCTCGACCTCATGAAGCAGAGGAACAAGCCATGACCAGGCTGCCGTTCGACGAGATCGAACAGATCCCCTACGAGCCCGCGGCGAGCGAAGAGCGGCTCGAGCAGTTCCGCAAGGACCTGCAGCGCTACGTCGAAAGCGTCAACGAGGTGGACGCCGAACGGCTTCTGCAGACCCACGACCGCATGCGCGGACCGTTCAAGACGCGCTGACCCAACCACAACGAGGAGGCAATGATGCCTATCACGCTCGCAACGCTCGCGCAGGCCACCGCGCAGGAAGTCTTCGACCAGGTCGCCACCCACCTGCTCACCCAGAACGCCAAGTCGAAGAACACGGTCGGGGCCTGCATGTACCGCGGCGATGGCGGCCTGAAGTGCGCCGCTGGCTGCCTGATCGCCGACGACGAGTACGACCCGCGCTTCGAGGGCCGCAGCTGGTACTTCCTGCTCATGTTCACACAAATCCCCAAGAATCACGAACACCTCATCGCGCGGTTGCAGCACATCCACGACCATCACGTCCCAAGCGCCTGGAAGGATCAGCTGGCCAACGTGGCAGCGCGCTTCGGCCTCGACCCGGCGGTGCTGCGGTGACTCCCGTGCACCACATGGTCGACCTCGAGACCCTCGACACCGCGACATCGGCCATTGTGCTGACCGTCGGCATCGTGGCTTTCGACCCGAAGACCTTCGCCACCCTCGAGCGCCATCACTTCGTGCTCCAACTCGCACCGCAGGAAGCCCGCGGCCGCACCAAGAGCCAGGACACGATGAAGTGGTGGGCCCAGCAGTCCGAGGAAGCCAGGACCGCTGCGTTCGGCGGGGCGAGAACCCCGATCGAGACCGCCCTCGACGAGATCGCCGAGGTCCTGTTCAACACCGCCGGCGTCTGGGGGAACGGCGCCAGCTTCGACAACGCGATCCTCGCCGACCTCTACCGCTCGTTCGGGCGCCAGCAGCCGTGGCCGTTCTACCTCGACCGCTGCTTCCGCACGATCCGCTCGGCCGCAAACGACTTCGACGAGCCGCCCCGCGAGGGTATCCACCACAACGCCATGCACGACGCCGTCCACCAGGTCCGCGTGCTCGGCGCCGCGTGCAAGCACCTCAACCTGGAGATCCGCTAATGGGCACCCGACACCTGATCGCCGTGCAGCACAACGGCGAATACAAGATCGCGCAGTACGGCCAGTGGGACGGCTACCCGTCCGGCCAAGGCGCGGACGTCCTCGACTTCCTGCGCCGCGCCGACCTCGAGCGGTTCAAGGCCCAGGTCGACAAGACCGGCTGGATCACCGACGCCGAGCTCGAGGACCGCTGGGTCGAAGCCGGCGCCGTGCGCGGCAGCGAGACCGTCACCCTGGAAGTCTCGAACCGGATGAGGGACCTGTACCCCGAGCTAAGTCGTGACACCGGCGCCAAGGTGCTCGACATCGTCTACAAGGCCGATGGTGGGCTCCAGCTGCGGAACAGCATCGAGTTCGCCCAGAACAGCCTCTTCTGTGAATGGGCTTACGTCATCGACCTCGACGCTCCCGCGAGCTGTCGCTGTCGCGCCACACCCGCGACGGGTCGGCGATGGCCGACGCCGTGTTGTCTGCGCTGGGTATCGACAGCGAGCAGCTGGCGCCTGGCCTGGTCGAAGTAAGCCTTCCGGTCGGCTACTGGCGCAAGGCCAACGCAGTCCACGGCTGGTTCGTCGACAACATCCAGGACGGCGAGGACGACTGCGGGCACTACAGCGTCGACCGCGAACAGCTCGAGGCCCTGCGCGACCTGTGCAAGGCCGCCCTCAACGGCGACGCCGACGCGCGCGAGGAGCTCACACCCACCGAGGGCTTCTTCTTCGGTCCCACCGACGACGAGGACTGGTATCGCGAGCAGCTCGAAAACACCGTCCGGATCATCGACTCCGCACTCAACATGAAAGTCCCGAGCGTGTTCTGGGACTCCTTCGAATACCACTCAAGCTGGTAAGGAGAACTACAGTGGCACATGAACTCGATTTCACCACCGGCCAGGCCGCGATCGCCTTTCGAGGTGCGGTGCCGTGGCACGGCCTCGGCGAGACGATCCTCCCCGAGGACTCGATCGACGACATCCGCATCAAGGCGGGGCTCGACTACGACGTCGTCAAGACGCCGGTCCTGTACTCGGTCCCGGTGGACTCGGCCTACGGCCCGCGCAAGGGCGCCGGCACCGGCGTGGCCATCAGCACCGATCGCTGCGTCCTCTACCGCTCCGACACCGGCGACGACCTGTCGGTGGTCAGCGACCGCTACCAGGTGGTGCAGCCCCGCGAGATCGTGGAGTTCTACCGCGACCTGGTCGAGCAGTACGGCTTCGAGATCGAGGTCGTCGGCGCGCTCAAGGGCGGGCGCAAGGTCTGGGCGCTGGCCAACACGCACAACGCGTTCCAGCTGCGTGGCAACGATGCGGTCAAGGGCTTCCTGCTCCTGGCCACGAGCTACGACGGCACGATGGCGACGCAGGCGCGCTTCACCAGCGTGCGCGTGGTCTGCAACAACACGCTGACCTTCGCCAGCGAGCAGGGCCGCGCCAACGTCAACGTCCCGCACTCGACGAAGTTCGACGCCGAGAAGGTGAAGCTCGACCTGAAGGTCGGCAAGGCGTGGGCGCTGTTCGAGGAACAGTCGCGCGAGATGACCAAGCGCATCGTCAGCCAGGACGAGTCGATCCGGTTCTTCCTCGACGTCTACCTGGGCCTGGACTCGGTCGACAAGACCAAGGAGTACCTGGCGCAGGAAGGCAACGAGAAGCGCATGGACAAGCTCGTCGCGCGCCTGCAGACCGCGCTGTTCAACTCGCCGGGTGCGCACATGGAGAGCGCCCGCGGGATGCTCTGGGGCCTGGTCAGCGCGGTCACCTACGACGTCGACCACCAGCTTCCCTCGCGCTCGCAGGACACCCGGCTGGACAAGGCCTGGTTCGGCACCGGCGAGGCGCTGAAGAACCGCGCCTGGGACCGCGCCCTGGCGATGGTGGCCTGACATGGGCGCCACACCTTTCGAGTACACCGGCGAAGGCAAGTCCGCAGAGGAGGCCTTCCTGAACGCCCGTGACGAGGCCCTGTTCGACCACGGCCACGCCGGCTACACCGGCACCCTCGCGGAGAAGAACGACTACATCATGGTCGCGCTGCCCGAAGGCGAGGATGCGTACGCGTACGCGGCCCGCCTTATCGAAGAAGGCGACGAGCGCATCGACGACAAGTGGGGACCGGCGGGCTGCATCGAGCTGGGCGGTGGCCGCTTTCTGTTCTTCGGGTGGGCGCCGTCATGAGCAGCAACGAGTTCGCCGACTTCATGCCGCCCGCCCGCGCCCGGTTGGCCATGTTCCACCGGAGCCTGCGGGGCACCGACGCACAGGTCGCCCAGCTCATCGCCGACGCGCTGGAGCTGTTGGACCCCGACACCGCGGACGCCGCGACCGACGCAGGGAACCTCGCTGCGTACTTCAGCTACATGGCGAGCGAGTTCGGCGGCGACACCGATTATCCCGATAACAACGAGGACGACAACGATGTCGACTGACACCCCGGCCAAGCCCAAGCCCGCGCGTAAGCGCGCCTCCAAGGTGAAGTCCGAGGACACCCCGGAGTACACCAGCCAGGACCACGCGCGCGCTTGCGGCGACCAGATCATCGCCCGTGCACTCCAGATCCTAGACGCCCGGCTCCACGAGGGCGAGGCCTTGACCGACCCGACGGCTGCGGGCAACTACTTCAAGCTGCGCTTGCAGCCCAACGAGCGCGAGGTGTTCGCGGCCCTGTACCTCGACTCCCGCCACCGGGTGATCGCTTACGACGAGCTGTTCTTCGGCACCGTCGACGGCGCCGAGGTCCACCCGCGCGAGGTGGTGAAGGCGGCCCTGCGCCACAACGCGGCCGCCGTCATCATCGGCCACAACCATCCCAGCGGCAGCAGCGAGCCCAGCGCCGCCGACCGCGCGGTCACCGCGCGACTGAAGCAGTCGCTGCACCTGGTCGAGATCCGCCTGCTCGACCACTTCGTGATCGGGAAGGGCGCGCCCGTGTCGCTGGCGTCGAGGGGTTGGGTGTGAAACGCCCCGTCCGTCAGACCGCTTGTGGGCTGCGCGCGGACTACGACCCGGTGGCGCGCGTGTGGCGCTACTACCGCTGGAGCGTCAGCGAGAGCCGCTACGTGCTCACCGGCACCACCCGGAGGTTCCAGCCGTGACCCTGCACATCCTCGTGGTCATCGACCCGGAGGCCCCGCGCGGCACCGCGGAATGGTACTTCGACAACCACGCGCACTTCCTGCGCGCGCGGCGCTCCGCGCAGGAGGTCGGGATCTTCATCACCGACCGTACCGACTTCATCACCGACATCCACGAGTTCAACGCGTGGCTGAAGCGCAAGGAGCTGCGGGAAGCATGAAGCCAAGGGAGCTGCTGGCCTTCGCCGGCGTCGACGAAGTGTGGGGCGTCGACTGGGAAACCTACTACGACGACGAATACTCGCTGAAGAAGATGGCGACCACCGAGTACGTGACAGACCCGCGCTTCGCGGCGCGCATGGTCTCGGTGCAGCGCCACGACCAGAAGCGCGCCAAGGTGCTTACGCCGGCGCAGTTCAAGGCGTGGGCCAAGACCGTCAACTGGAAGCGCGCCGGCATGCTGGGGCACCACACCCAGTTCGACGGGCTGATCTGTTCGCACCACTTCAAGGTCAAGCCTGCCTTCATGCTCGACACCATGTCGATGGGCCGGGCGCTGCTGCCGATCACGGTCGGCGACGGCCTGGACGCCATGTCGCGGGCGTTCGGCCTCGAGGGCAAGCAGGGCGGCGAGATCCTCGAAGAGACCAAGGGCACGCCCACCCTGACCGCGGCCGAGTTCAGGCGCATGGCGAAGTACGCCGGCCAGGACATCGAACAGACCTGGCTGCTGTTCTGGAAGCTCCTGCCGTTTACGCCCCCCGACGAGCTGCACGTCATCGACATCACGGTGCGCATGTACACCGACCCGATCCTGCGCGTGAACCGCGACGCCGCGCTGGCCGTGGTCGCCGCCGAGGTCGAGCGCAAGGCCGGGATGCTCGACGCCCTGCGCAAGTCGCTCAAGCGCCGCAAGGTCAAGGCCCCGGAGCCGCTGGAGAAGGCGCTGGGCAGCCCCGAGACCTTCGCCGACATGCTCCGCGGCGTCGGCATCGAGCCACCGATGAAGGTCAGCCCGACGGTGGCCAAGCGGCTGCAGGAGGGCGAGCAGCCGGCGTGGCCGGACGACTTCGTCTACGCCTTCGCGCTCGGTGACCAGGAGTTCAAGGACCTGCTCAAGCACCCCGACGAGCACGTTCGCGCGCTGGTCGAAGCGCGCGTCGCGGTGAAGTCGACGAACCTCGAGAAGAAGGCGGAGAAGTTCGCCGAGCGCGCGCTGCTCGGCGCCGTGCCCGCCTACCTGAAGTACAGCGGCGCCAAGACCCACCGCTGGTCCGGCGCCGACAACGTCAACTGGCAGAACATGAACCGCGGCTCCGGCCTGCGCCGCTCGATCCACGCGCCCGAGGGCTACCTGCTGATCATCGCGGACCAGGCGCAGATCGAGGACCGGCTCAACTGCTGGTACACCGGGCAGACCGACGTGCTCGAGGCCTACGCACGCGGCGAGGACAACTACGCCAAGACGGCGTCGACGATCTACGGCTTCCCGGTCGACAAGGACAAGAACCCGCGCGAGCGCTTCGTCGGCAAGACCCTGCGCCTGGGTGGCGGCTACCAGGCCGGCGGCCCGCGCATCGGCGACATGCTGCGCCTGGGCCAGTTCGGCCCGCCGGTCTACGTCACCGACGAGGAGGCCGAGGGCATCAAGGTGGCCTACCGCCAGGCCAGCCCGTTCATCGTTAACGGCTGGCGCGAGACCCAGACCCTGGTGCGCAGCGCGTTCTGCGGCCGCACCATCATCGAGCACCGCCACGGCATCGTGTACGAGGGCTCGAAGGACGGGAAGACCGGCTTCATCCATCACATGCCGACCGGCATGTCGATCCGCTACGACGGCCTGCAGGTCAACGCGAAGAACGAGCTGTCCTACATCAGCGAGTACTTCGTCGGGAAGAAGGGCGGCGTTCGCCAGGAACGCACCAAGCTCTACGGCGGGATCCTCACCGAGAACCGCACCCAGTTCATGGCCCGGCAGCTGCTGGCGTTCCAGATGGTGCGCACGAAGCTCAAGGCTCCCAAGCGCTGGCAGCTGCGCCACGCCATGACCACCCACGACGAGGTCCTGATCGTGGTCAAGAAGCAGCACGCCGATCGCGCGCTCGAGTTCGTCAAGGAGCAGATGCTCACGGCGCCGCCGTGGCGCCAGGGCTTGCCGTTCGGCGTCGACGCCATGGTCAGCGACATCTACGAGAAGGAGTAGGGCATGGCCCTCAGCAAAGACTACAGGCACAACTTCAACACCCTGCTGAAAGCGGCGAAGAACGACGCGCTCGCGCTCATGGAGTGCACTGACGCCGCGACCGGCGAGCCTCGTGCGGTGCTGTGTGCCGTGAACGTCGTCGACGGCGAGTACGAGATGGTCCCGTTCGGGCACTTGTGCCCAGGTGACCCGTACAAAGCCTACCTGCCACCGGAGATGTAACCAATGCCTCTGCCTTATGACAATGAAGACCTGTTCCTGAGCGCCGATCAACTCGACGTCAAATACAACCCCGACGGCGATGGCGAGCATCCCTGGCACACACGCAAGGACTGGCGGCAGGAAGTCGCCAGTGAGTCGACCCTGCTCGGCTACTGGGAGTGGGTCGTCCACAAGGTCGGGCAAGACGAAGACGACATCGACGAGGAGTGACGACGATGGCACACGAAGCAGAAGGCCTCGCCCAGGCACTGCGCAACTACCAGCGCCTGGTCACTTACCTCAGGCGCACCACCAACCCCGAAGAGTGGGCCACGCACGGCGACTGGAACCGGCTGTTCGAGCGCGGAGCCAAGGCCTTGGACGCATACGAAAAGCGCCCACGGGAGGTTGCCCAGCTGACCCAGGACCTCACGCTCACCGAGCGCCCGGACGGCTGGTGGCTGTACGACAAGGTCCGGGGCGAAAACCTGGTCATGGCGGCACCGAGCGAGCGCGCGGCGTTCGTGCGGGCCTTGGGCTACTACCAACAGTGCCTGCCGCACGATCTGCAGGCGAAGGTCGACGCCTTCGTGGCCCAGTTCGTCGACACAAGCGAGGAGGACTGACATGGGCTGGCTCATTGGCTGGGCAACAAAGGACGACCTGGTGGAGCACCTGCTCCGCCAGGACAACAGCAATGTCGAGGTCGTCGACCACAGCCTGCGTGGCAACAACCTCTGGATGCTGTGCAGGCGAAAGGACGACGGCAAGCGCTTCATCGTGCTGTGCAAGATCCAGTACTGCCGCGACGGCGGCCCGCCCGGGCGTGACTGGGGCTACAAGGACATCGACGAGTCGATGGGCCCGTGCGAGCTCGACTGCCCGGAGCGCCTGCTCGCGCAGAGCGACGACGACTCGAGGTACGGCGTGCCGTGGCGCGCAGCGTGCCGCGAGGCCCGCAAGGAAGCCGCGGCGCGCAGGAAGTTCATCTCCTCGCTCAAGCCCGGCGACCGCTTCCGCTACGGCGACC
>JAAZHF010000109.1 GCA_012510865.1 Gammaproteobacteria bacterium | reverse complement strand
GCTCCCGCACTGGCAAGGGCGCTGCTCGGTGCCTACGTGCATCAGCTCTTCGGCGCCGGCGTCTTCCATGCCGACCCGCACCCGGGGAATCTGTTCTTCTTTGACGACGGTCGCCTGTGCCTGCATGACTTTGGCTCGATCGGCGTGCTCGACCCTGCATCCCGGCTCGCGCTCGGCGGCATGGTCGAGGCCATTGCGGCCGACGACGCCGAGGGCGTGCTGGATGCAGCGATCGCCATGGGCTTCTTCCCGCCGCAGGTCGACCGCCGCTCGCATGTGCGCGAGATCCACCTGATCCTGGCCGAGATGGCCAGCCGTCCGCTGGCGCAGTGGTCCATTGCCGAGGCAATCTGGCGCGTGGCACGCATTGGGCAGGGCGCTGGCTTCCGGCTTCCGGCCCACCTGCTGTCCCTGATCCGGACGCTGTTCCTGGTCGAGAACGCGCTGCGGGCGCTGGATCCGGATCTGGACCTGCTGGGGACGCTGGCCGCGCAGGCGGCCGCGATCGCCGACATTGCCGAAGCCAGCCGCCCCAGCGGCAACAGGCCGCTTGCCATGCGGCTGGCCCGCACTGCGCGCCAACTGCCACAGATCGCCACCGACCTGTTGCGGCAGGCGCAACTGAGCGACGGACGACCCGCCTTCTCCGTACACCACCATGGCCTGAGTTCCACGCAGGAGGCAATCGCGCGCACGGGCAACCGGCTGGCGTTGGCCCTGGTCACCTTGGGCCTGTACGTAAGCGGTGCGCTGTTGAGCCTGCATTCCGACGGCCCGCAAGTGTTCGGTCACATGCCTTTCCTGGCTATGGTGGCTTTCGCTGCTGCGGGATTGCTCTCACTGCGGCTGGTGATGGCCATCGCCAGATCGGGACACTTGTAACAGAATACTGATCTATCTCCCCGCTGGTGCCCGGCGCATCAGTGCATCCAGGAAGGCAGACCCATGACGCAACACAATCATCATCATCAAGATCATCAGGCGCACGGCGAGCAACCGCCGCATCCCCGCACGGGTGCTGAAGGTGACGTCCATGCCGGGCACGACAAGCACGCCGGCCACAGCGTGGCGAGCTTCCGCGACAAGTTCTGGCTCACGCTGCTGCTGACCATCCCCACTCTGATCTGGAGCGGGATGATCCAGCATTGGTTCGACTACACCGCACCACAGTTCCCGGGGTCGGCGTACATCCCGGCGGTGTTCGGCACGATCGTGTACTTCTACGGCGGCTCGCCGTTCCTCCGCGGCGGATACCACGAGCTGAGAAATCGCCTGCCGGGCATGATGACGCTGATCTCGCTTGCGATCACCGTCGCCTTCTTTTACAGCGCGTTGGTCACGCTCGGCGTTGTCGAGGGCTTGGACCTGTGGTGGGAGCTGGCGACGCTGGTGGCGATCATGTTGCTCGGCCACTGGATCGAGATGCGTTCGATCAACCAGGCACAGGGCGCTCTCAAGGAACTCGCGAAGCTGCTGCCTGATATGGCGGTGCGGTTGGATGAGGCCGGTACCGCGAAGGAAGTCCCTGTCGCGGAACTGAAGCGCGGCGACCTGCTGCTCATCAGGCCCGGCGCGAGCATTCCCGCCGACGGCGTCGTGAAGGAAGGGACCAGCGCCGTCAACGAAGCGATGATCACCGGCGAGTCCAAGCCGATGGACAAGTCGACGGGCGACCGGGTGATCGCCGGCACCGTCAACGGACAGGGCTCGTTGCGTGTCGAGGTGACGGGAACCGGCGACGAGACCGCGCTCGCGGGTATCATGCGGCTCGTCGAGCAGGCCCAGACGTCGCGCTCGCGCGCCCAGGCCCTGGCGGACCGGGCGGCGTTCTACCTCACGATCATCGCCATCGTCTCCGCCGCGGTTACCGCCATTGTCTGGCCACTCCTCGGTCGACCGTGGAGCTTCACGATCGAGCGCGTAGTGACCGTGCTCGTGATCGCCTGTCCCCATGCGCTAGGTTTGGCCATCCCGCTGGTGACCGCCATCTCGACCACGATTGGCGCACGGAACGGCCTGCTCGTGCGCGATCGACGCGGCCTGGAAGAGGCCCGTTTGCTGAACACGGTCGTGTTCGACAAGACAGGCACGCTCACGCTCGGTTCGCACCGCGTCGTGAAGACCACTGCCGCCGATGGACTCACCGACGACGAGGTGCTTCGCGTGGCCGCGTCGGTCCAGCGCGACGCTGAACATCCGATCGCGCAGGCGCTGATGACCAGCGCCAAGGAACATGGCATCGACGTTCCGATGTCGCAGGACTTCGAGTCCATGCCGGGACGCGGCGTGCGCGCAGTCGTCGAGGAGCGCTCGCTCCACGTTGGCGGGCCGGGTCTGTTGAGAATGCTCGCGGTCGAACCGCCGGAGACGCTTCGGCGGGCTGCCGAATCAGCGGCAGCCGATGGTCAATCTGCAACCTACCTGGTGGAAGGCGACCGGGTGCTCGCCGT
>JAAZHF010000108.1 GCA_012510865.1 Gammaproteobacteria bacterium | reverse complement strand
GCCCAGGCATCCGCGTCGGGATGGAGGCCGTGGTGGACGTGCAGGGCGCGCAGGCCGCGGCCGCGGAGGGCAGGCCGGGCGGCCAGCGCGTGCAGCAGGACGCTGGAGTCGAGGCCGCCGCTGAAGGCGACGACCACCGGCGCCGCGGCGCCGTCGTCGGGGACTTCGAGGATCGCGTCCGGCAGGGCGTGGTCCACCGCGCCGCCCGCCGAGCTCAGGCGGCCTCGTAGGCGCCGTAGTCGCGCAGCCGCCGGTAGCGCTGCTCCAGCAGTGCGTCCACCGGCAGGGCCTCCAGCGCATCGAGTTCGTTGAGCAGCACGGCCTTCAGCCGGCGCGCGGTCTGCTTCGGATTGCGGTGGGCGCCGCCGATCGGCTCGCGCACCAGCTTGTCCACCAGCCCGAGGCCGAGGAGGCGCTTCGCCGTCAGGCCGAGCTGTTCGGCGGCGTCCTTGGCCTTGCCGGCGTCCTTCCACAGGATCGAAGCGCAGCCCTCGGGCGAGATCACGGAGTAGGTGCTGTATTCCAGCATGATGGTGCGGTCGCCGACGCCGATGGCCAGCGCGCCGCCGGAGCCGCCCTCGCCGATCACCGTGCAGATGATCGGCGTCCTGAGCTCGGCCATCTCCATCAGGTTCCGGGCGATGGCCTCGGACTGGCCGCGCTCCTCGGCGCCGATGCCGGGGTAGGCACCGGGGGTGTCGATGAAGGTGAACAGCGGCAGCCTGAAGCGCTCGGCCATCTTCATCAGGCGCAGCGCCTTGCGGTAGCCCTCGGGGCGCGGCATGCCGAAGTTGCGGCGCACCTTGGCCTTGGTGTCGCGGCCCTTCTGGTGGCCGATGATCATCACCGGGCGGCCGTTGATGCGGCCGAGGCCGCCGACGATGGCGGCGTCGTCCGCGTACGCGCGGTCGCCGGCGAGCTCCTGGAACTCGTCGCACATCACCTTGATGTAGTCGTTGGTGTAGGGCCGCGCCGGGTGGCGGGCCAGCTGCGACACCTGCCACGGACTGAGGTCGCGGAAGATCTGCGCGGTGCGCAGCCGGAGCTTGTCCTGCAGGGTGCGCAGCTCGGCGTCGATGTTGACGCCCGGACCGGAGCTCGCCTGGCGCAGGTCCTGGATCCTGGCCTCCAGGTCGGCGATCGGCTGCTCGAAGTCGAGGTAGTTCGGGTTCATGCGGCGGCTGGGTTCGGGAAAAGGCCAGTCTATCCGAGTCGGCGGCCGGCTTGCCCCGGGCGCGCCGCGGGCGGGCCGGCTCAGCCCGGGGCCGCGGCCAGGAAGCGCAGGATGCTCTGCAGCATGTGGGCGTGGGCCGGCTCCCGGTCCAGGGGCAGGTGGCTGTCGCTGTCCAGCGTGACCAGCTCCGCGTCGGGGATGCCCGACGCCAGCGCCGCCGCCTGCTCGAAAGGCACCCGCTGGTCCCGCCGTGAATGGATGACCAGGGTGCGCGCCGCGACGTCGCCCAGCCGGTGGCGGACGTCGATGGTCGAGAAGGCTTCGAGGAAGCGCACGGCGTTGGCCGCCGGTGCGGTGCGGCGCTGGAACTCGTTGAACCAGTCCAGTTCGGCCGGCGTCCCGGACGGAAAGAAGCTGTGCGAGAAGATCTGCCGGTAGGCCGGGTTGTCCTGGCCCCAGCCGTGGCGCACCAGGGTGATGGTGGCTTCGCGTTCGGCGCGGGTGCGCGCATCGCCGGTGACGCGCCAGCCGCTCGCGTAGCCTCCGACCAGGACCAGCGCGCTGACGCGCCCGGGATGCCGCGCCGCGTACTCGACCGAGACGGCGCAGCCCTGGGACACGCCGAGGAGCGGAAAGCGCTCGAGCCCGAGTCCGTCCACCACGACCTCCAGGTCGCGCACGAAGGCATCGAAGCCGATGTCCTCGACGTCCCACTGCGACAGGCCGTTGCCACGTTCGTCGTAGCGCACAAGCCGGTGCCGCGCCGAGAGCTCGCGGACCAGCATTCCCCACAGCGGGCTGCTCCAGTCGAGCTCGAGGTGGTTCAGCCAGTTCGCGGTCTTGACCAGGACCGGTCCCTCGCCGGTGCAGGCATAGGCGATGCGGACCGCGTCGGGCGTGGTGCGGTAGCGCACCAGCTGCGGCCACGCCGCGTCCGGGTCCCGTGCCGCATCGGGAGCCGTCGCGCCCGGGTCCGCCTCCGCGGCGGCCTGGCGGTACAGCAGCCCGCGCCCCGGCGGTGCACCGGGCAGGGCGGCGGCGCGGAGCAGGATGCGGGCGCGGACGTGGTCGCAGGCCGCGCGCTCGCTGGCCAGCCACGCGGCGAAGCCCGGGCAGCGGTGCAGGTCGAGGTCGGGCAGGGAGGGTGCCAGGGCCTCCTCGGCGAGTTCGAGGATGCGGGCGTCCGGCACACCGCCGGCGACGGCCGCGCGCATCTCGTCGACGTCCACCCGCGCCGCGGGAGCCTCGCAGGAGACCAGGTCCCCGCGGGCCACGAGCCAGTCCGCGCGCTCCCCGAGGGTCTTCCTGAGCTTGGAAAGCGACCAGCGCAGGGCCGCGCGCGGGTCGTTGGGAACGCCCCAGAACAGGTCGCACAGCTGTTCCCGGTGCCATTGGCGGCGCGAGCGGAGGAGCAGGAACAGCAGTGCCCGGGTCTTGCGCGACGCCGGCAGGTCAAGCGGCTTGCCGTCGCACAGGATCGCGGGCGCGCCGCACAGGCGGATCCGGACATCTGGCATGCGGTGCGCTCCGCTCCGCTCCGGGATCCCCCCACGCGGGAGCGAACGCGCCCGTGGGTGCGGGACGGCCATTTCCAACGCCGCCGGGGTACGGTTCAAACGCCTGTTCCAACGCCGGCGGCAACGCTCGCCCCCGAAGCTGGCGACTCCCCCGGACAGTCAGGTGACTGCGATGAACCAGGCGACCATCCCTACCGAGCTGCAGCCCGTCCCCGGCGAAGGGGCACCCCGTCGGGACGAGGCACCGGTGCCCGCGTGCGCTATGCCTGCGCCCAGGGTCGCGGGCCCATGGCGACGTGGACTGCCCGCACTCCGTCCACGCTTCGAAGCCGGCCTGGCAAGTCGGGGTCGACCCGGACCGAGTTCGCGCCGTTGAGGTCGAGGCTGCCGGCGGCCCCCGCCGGCAGCAGCAGGTCCATGCGCAGCGGCGTGGCACCGGGGCGGTGCGCGGCCAGCAGCGCCTCGACCTGGTCCAGGACCCCCGGGCTGGCCAGGTCCAGGCGCAGCGAGAGCCGCCGCGCGGACTGGCCGCAGACCTCGTGGAAATCCCATGCGCGGCGCGCGCGCAGGGAGAAGCCGCCGCTGAACTCGTCCTCGCGCAACCCGCCTTCGACGACCACGATGCGGTTGCCGGCCAGCAGCGGCGCATGTTCGGTCCACGCCTCCGAGAAGAAGGCGCACTCCAGGCGGCCGCGGCCGTCCTCCAGGACCACGAAGGCCTGGCTCTCGCCGCGCTTGCGCACCGCGCCGACCTGCCCGGCGACGACCACCGTGACCTCCTGGCGCCAGCCGCCGCGGCCGCCCTCGCCGTTGCCGCCCTTGCGGGCGGGGGCTCCGGCCTCCCAGAGCGCGTCGAGCTGGCCCAGGTCGGTGCCGACGAGCGCCTTGAGCTCGCTGCGATAGGGGTCCAGCGGGTGGCCGCTGAGATAGTGGCCCAGCGTGTCCCGCTCACCGGCCAGCTTCTGCGCCAGCGGCCATTCGGGGACTTCCGGCAGGGTGATCTGCGCGGCCGCCGCTTCGGGTTCGGCGAAGCCGCCGAACAGCGAGGCCTGGCCCGCCTCGCGTTCGCGCGCAAGCTGCTCGGTGGCCTTCAGCACCTCGGGCAGCTGCAGCATCAGCGAGGCACGGTTCGGGCCCAGGGCATCGAGGGCGCCGGCGTTGACCAGGGCTTCCAGGGTGCGGCGGTTGAGGCGGGCGGCCTCGTTGCGGCGGCAGAAATCGAGCAGGTCGACGTAGCGGCCGCCGCGGGCGCGCTCCTCGGCGATGGCATCGCAGGCGCCCTGTCCGACCCCCTTCACCGCGCCGAGCCCGTAGCGCAGCGTGCGCGCGTCGATGGCTTCGAACATGTACCCGGAGTGGTTCACGTCCGGCGGCAGCGTCTCGAGCCCGAGTTCGCGCGCCTCGGCCAGGAAGCCCACCACCTTGTCGGTGCTGTCCATGTCGCTCGACAGCACCGCGGCCATGAACTCGGCCGGGTAGTGCGCCTTGAGCCAGGCGGTCTGGTAGGACACCAGCGCATACGCGGCGGCGTGGGACTTGTTGAACCCGTAGCCGGCGAATTTCTCCAGCAGGTCGAAGATCGGCCCCGCGACCCGGGGCTCGATGCCATGCGTGGCAAGCGCGCCGGCCTCGAACTTGGCGCGCTCGCGCGCCATTTCCTCGACCTTCTTCTTGCCCATGGCGCGGCGCAAGAGGTCGGCGCCGCCCAGCGAGTAGCCGGCCAGGATCTGCGCCGTCTGCATCACCTGTTCCTGGTACACCACCACGCCATAGGTGGGCGACAGCACCGGCTCCAGCAGCGGGTGCGGGTACTCGACCTCGGCGCGCCCGTGCTTGCGCTCGATGAAGTCGGGGATCAGGTCCATCGGCCCCGGGCGGTACAGCGAGACCAGCGCGATCAGGTCCTCGAAGCGGTCGGGCTTCGCGCGCTTGAGGAGTTCCCGCATGCCCCGCGACTCGAACTGGAACACGGCCACGGTGTCGCCGCGCGCGAACAGCTCGTAGGTCCGCGCGTCGTCCAGCGGCAGCTGCGAGATGTCCAGCGGCGCCGCCGGCGCGGGATCGGCGCCCGCCAGGCGCCTGTTGATGGCCTTCACCGCCCAGTCGATGATCGTCAGCGTGCGCAGGCCCAGGAAGTCGAACTTGACCAGGCCGATCGCCTCGACGTCGTCCTTGTCGAACTGGGTGACCGGGTTGCGGCCCGCGCCTTCGCCGTCGTGTTCGGCGAACAGGGGGCAGAAGTCGGACAGCGGCGAGGGCGCGATCACCACGCCGCCGGCGTGCTTGCCGGCGTTGCGGGTCAGGTCCTCGAGCTGCAGCGCGAGGTCGATCAGCTCGCGCACCTCCTCCTCGTCGGCATAGCGCGCGATCAGCTCGTCGGAGCGCCAGGCGTCGTCCTTGCGCGAGCGCTCCGTGCGCCCGAGCGCGTCCCCCAGCGACACGTCCAGGGTCATCGGCACCAGCTTCGCGATGCCGTCGACGAGCCCGAAGGGGAAGCCCAGCGCGCGGCCGGCGTCGCGGATGACCGCCTTCGCCGCCATCGTGCCGTAGGTGATGATCTGGCTGACGCGGTCGCGGCCGTACTTGCGCGACACGTACTCGATGACCTCGTCGCGCCGGTCCATGCAGAAGTCGATGTCGAAGTCCGGCATCGACACGCGCTCGGGGTTGAGGAAGCGCTCGAACAGCAGGTCGTAGGGCAGGGGGTCGAGGTCGGTGATGCCCAGCGCCCACGCGACCAGCGAGCCGGCGCCGGAGCCGCGGCCCGGACCGACCGGGATGCCGTGGTCCTTCGCCCAGTTGATGAAGTCGGCGACGATCAGGAAGTAGCCGGGGAACCCCATCCGGATGATGACGTCGAGCTCGGCGTCCAGGCGTGCGTCGTAGCTTGCGCGGTCGTGGCCATCGGCGAGCGGCGAGGCCTCCAGGCGGCGCGCCAGGCCGGCGCGGGCCTCGCTGCGGATCCACGAATCCAGGGTGTGGTCGCCCGGGACCGGGAACGCCGGCAGGTGGTAGGTGCCGAGGCGAAGTTCGAGGTTGCAGCGCTGCGCCAGCGCCACGCTGTTGTCGATCGCATCCGGCGCGTCGTCGAACAGCGCCGCCATCTCCCCGCCGGACTTGAGGTACTGCTCGGGCGTGTACTCCCGCGGGCGGCGCGGATCGTCGAGCACCCGCCCCGACGCGATGCACACGCGCGCTTCGTGGGCTTCGAAGCCCTCGCGGTCAAGGAAGCGGACCTCGTTGCCCGCCACCACGGGCACCGCGCAGGTCGACGAGGCATGCAGCGCGAAGTCGTTGAAGGCCGCCTCGTCGGCGAAGCCGCAGCGAGCAAGCGCCAGGTGCAGCCCGTCGTCGAAGACGCCGCGCCAGTCCCGGAGCCAGGCTTCGGCGGCTTCGTGGCGCCCCGATGCCACCATGCGCCCCGCCGGCGAGCGCCTTCCGGCGAGCGCGAACAGGCCGGCGTTGTCCCCGCGCAGCCATTCCGGATGCACCACCACGCCATCATGGCGCTGGCCCTCCATCCAGGCGCGCGTGAGCAGGCGCGAGAGCGCCAGGTAGCCATCGTGGTCGCGGCAGAGCAGGGTGAGGCTGCCCCCCGGGCCGTCGCCCTCGTGGAGTTCGATGTCCGCGCTCGCGATCGGCTTGATCCCCGCCGCTTCCGCGGCGCGGAAGAACTTGACCAGCGAGAACAGGTTGCTGCGGTCGGTGATCGCCACCGAGGGCTGCCCGAGCGCAACGCAGCGCTTGACGAGCTCCGGGATCCGGATCGTCGAGTCGGCCAGCGAGTATTCGCTGTGGAGGGTGAGGTGGACGAAGCGTCGGGACATTGCGGAACCGCGGGTGCAGTCCGCAGGGTAGGGTCCGGCCCCCGTGCGGACAAGGACTTGACAGTCCCGTCCGCGCGGGGGCGCCGTTCACTGGACCCGGAACAGCGGGGCGGCGGCGCCCGGGAGGTAGCTCTGCGCACCGCGCATGGCGACGTGCGCGCGCAGTGCGATTTCCGCGCTGCGCGCGGCCAGCCAGGCTTCGCGGTCGAAGTCGAACAGGCCGGGCCGCTCGCCGCGCAGGCGGGCTTCCTCGAGGCGGAGGCGCCGGTAGTCGAGGTAGGCCTCGGCGTCCGCGGACAGCGAGGGCCAGGCGATGTCGACCAGGACCGCGGTGTCGAGCCCGCCGACCAGCGGCATGGCGTCGGGGACCAGGCGATGGTCGCCGCGCGCGTAGTCGGCGATCAGGGCGATGCGCTCCACCTGCTCGGGCGACAGCGACCAGCCGGGGTCGCGGACGAGCATGCGCAGCGCCTGCAGGCAGCGGCTGCGCTGGCGGATGCAGGGCACCCGGGCGTGGCCGGCATAGCGCTGGGTGAGGCAGCGGGCGGCGCTGGCGATGCCGTCCAGGGCAGGCACTTCGCCGCGCGCCGCCAGTGCGCGGGCGACGCTCTGGAAGCGGTCGACGCTGCGCGGATCGGGGTCGCGGCCGGCGATGCGGTGGCGGCGGGCGCGGCCGGGGGCGGCGGCGGGAAGGGGCAGGTTGTCGAGGATGGCGTGCATGGCAGTCTCCGGTTCGGACGCGCCGGTTCGGCGCGACTGCAGGATCGCGCCGCCGCCGCCGCGAAGCTTGAGGGAACCCCCCGGGTCCGGTGATGGAATCGCGATGGAAGCCGGTTTTTCCGGATTCCCGCGTTTGCCCGGGAACCCGCCCCGCTGGGCGGGAGCCGCGACAGGCCCTGCGATGCCGGATGAAGCGCGCATCTACCGCTTCGACGATGTCGAGGTGGACACCGCCGCGCACCGCGTGGTGCGCGACGGAGAGGTGCTGCCGCTGGAACCCAAGGCCTTCGCGGTGCTGCTGGCGCTGCTGGCGCGCCCAGGGCACGCGATCACGCGCGACGACCTGCTGGACCAGGTCTGGGGCCATCGCCACGTCACGCCCGGCGTCCTCAACCGCGTGGTCGCCCAGCTGCGCAAGGCGCTCGGCGACGACGCCGAGCACCCGCGCTACATCCAGACCCTGCACGCCGTCGGCTACCGCTTCATGTGCGTCCCCGAAGTGTCGGCGGTCGAGGAGTTCCCGGTCGCGGAAATTTCCCATCACGCGCCGATCGCGGAAATTTCCCCCGCGCCCGCGTTGCCCACCGAGACCGCCCTCGGCGGGGTCGAGGCCGGAAAGATCCTGCCGCTGCGGCCGGCGGGTGCGCGGCGCTGGTTCGTTCCGGCTGGATTCGCGCTCGCGCTGCTGGTGGCGCTGGCCGGCTGGTGGCGCTTCGCGCCCGGCGGCGTCGCCGGTGCCGACGGGGCCGCGATCGCGGTGCGTCCGTTCACGATGCTGGGCGGCCGCGAACAGGACGCCTGGTTCGCGGAGGGCCTTGCGGTGGAGCTCCACGACGCGCTGGCGTCGGTGCCCGGGCTGCGCCTGGCGGCGCTGATGACGCCCGACGACCCGCGCCGGAATTCGGACGTGCGGGCGCTCGGCAAGGCGCTCGGCGTGGACGCCGTGCTCGATGCCAGCATCCGCCGCGAAGGCGACCTCGTGCGCATCAATGCGCGGCTCAGCGACACCCGCAGCGGCTACGTGCTGTGGAGCGGGCGCTACGAGCACGCGATGGCCGAACTGTTCGCGACCCAGGGCGCGATCGCAGGGGAAGTGGTGGAGTCGATGCTCGGCGCGATGCCGGAAGCGCGCGAATCGCTGCGCGCCCGGCTGGCGCCGACCCGCAGCGTCGCGGCGTTCGACGCCTACCTGCGGGGCCGCCACCTGGCCCGGGCGCCGGCGGACCGCGTGCGCAGCAGCGAGGCCGCCGATGCCTTCCGGGCGGCCCTCGACGCCGACGCGGACTTCGCCCTGGCGCAGGCCGCGCTGTGCAATACCGAGACCCGGCGCTTCGAGTACTGGAACGACAGCAATGCGCACGCCCGCGCCCGCGCCGCCTGCGCGCGCGCGGCGGAGTTCGAGCCGCTGCCGGCGGAGGCCGCGCTGGCGATCGGGGACCTGGCCCGGGTGGACGGCGACCTGGAGGCCGCGCGGCGGCGCTTCGAACAGGCCGCGCTCGATCCCGCCACCGCTGCGCTGGCCGCGATCGGACTCGGCAAGGTCGAGGCCGCCGCGGGCAACGGCGCGCGCGCGCGGACCCACTTCGAGACCGCGCTGGCGCTCGCCCCCGACGACGCCCAGGTGCGCAGCGAGCTCGGGTTCCAGGCCTATCGGGACGGCCGCATAGACCAGGCCATCGGCCACTACCGCGCTGCGCTGGACCTTGCGCCCGGGAGCGCGGCCAACTGGAACACCTACGGCTTCCTGCACCTGCTCAAGGGGAATTCCGAGGAGGCGGCGCGCGCGTTCGAGCGTTCCATCGCCATCGAGCCCAGTGCCGACGTGCTGGCCAATTTCGCCACCCTGCGCAGCCAGGCGGGCGACTTCCAGGCCGCCGTCGCGCTGTACCGGCGCGCGATCGAACTCGACCCCGAGGACTACATCAACTGGGGCAACCTGGGCGACGGGCTGCTGTCCAGCGGCGCGCCGCGCCCCGAAGTGGAGGCGGCCTACGCCGAGGCCGAGCGTCGCGTGCGGCGCTACCTCGAACTGGATGCCGGGGACGGCTACGCGCTGGCGGCGCTCGGCTGGTACAGCGCCAACCTCGGCCGCAGGGACGAGGCCCTGGCCCTGGTGCGCCGCTCGAGCGAAGCCGGCCGTGGCGACCCGGCCGAGATCGCCCTCTACAACGCCGAGACGCTTGCGGTCCTCGGCGAGCCGGATGCCGCGCGCCTGCAGCTCGATCGGGCGCGGGCGGCCGGCATGAGCGAGGCGAGGATCCGCGCCAGCCCGTCCTCGCAGTGAGTCCGTCCGGGCCGCCCCCGCGCGGCCCGGCGGTTTCCGCCCAGGGAGGGGCCAACGGGTGGCGCACGCGCGCCCCCAACGACAGGAGAACACCATGGCCAGCAAGCACACCGGAACCGGCACGCCCGGCAGGAGCCCCGGCCCACCACGCAAGGCCTCCAGGCCCAAGGCCGGCGAACCCGGCGTCAAGCCGAACCGGCCGAAGCCCAGCGCTCCGGACAAGAAGAGCGTCTAGCCGGACCGCCGCCCGGCCTCAGGCGGTCCCGAACAGGTCCCGCGTCGCGGTCTCGCGCACCGGGGCGAAGCTCCTGCGATGCTGCGGGCAGGGCCCGTGTGCGCGCAGCGCGGCGAGGTGGGCCGGCGTGCCGTAGCCCTTGTGGCAGTCGAAGCCGTACTGGGGGTATTCGCCGTGCAGGGCCACCATGGCGCGGTCGCGCGTGACCTTGGCAAGGATCGAGGCGGCCATGATGCTGCGGTCGCGGGCATCCCCACCGACCCAGGCCTCGGCGGCGCAGGGAAGGCCCGGGGGGATCGCGGTGCCGTCGATGCGCGCCAGGCCGGCCACGTGGGCCACGGCCTGGACCGCCTGGCGCATGCCCAGCAGCGTGGCCTGGTAGATGTTGATGCGGTCGATCTCGCAGGCCTCGACCACGGCCACGTGCCAGGCGAGCGCGCGCTCGATGATGCGCGCGCCCAGTTCGTCCCGACGCTCCGGGGCAAGGGCCTTGGAGTCGTCCAGGCCGTTGATGCGCGGGCGCGCCGGGTCGAAGACCACGGCGGCGACCACGACCGGGCCGGCCAGTGGCCTGCGCCCGGCTTCGTCCACTCCCGCCACGAGTCCGCTGGCGGCCACCGCCCCCGCAGGCGCCGGCCGGCTCCTGACCCCGGCCAGGGGCGGCCGCTGCCTCACGGCTGCGGCTCCGGCCGCGCGGCGGATTCCGCCTGCGACCCGGCGTGGCGCGGGTCCAGCAGCTCGGACACCGCGGCCGCGGCCTCCCGTGATGCGTCCCTGCGCAGCATGAGGTGCAGCTCGCGGTAGCGGGGTTCCAGCGCCTCGACCGCGCCGGGATCGGAAAACCAGGCAAGCACGGCGTCCGCCAGCCGCAGCGGGGTGCACTCGTCCTGCATCAGCTCGGGCGCGATGGTCTCGCCCGCGAGCACGTTGGGCAGCGCGTAGCGGTCGACCCGCAGCAGGCCCAGGCCCTTGACGATGGCATACGTGGCCGCGGAGATCCGGTAGCCGACCACCATCGGCCGCTTGGCGAGCATGGCTTCGAGCGTCGCCGTGCCCGACGCGAGCAGGACCACGTCGGAAGCGACCATGGCGGTGCCCGCGGAGCCGTCGAGGAGGCGCAGCCGCGGGGCGGCGGCTCCTGCCGCGGGCAGCATCGCCTCGAGCGCTCCGCGGCAGGCCGCGTTGGCCGCCGGGACCAGCACCTGCAGGCCCGGGATGCGCTCGGCCACCAGGGCGGCCGCCTGCAGGAAGGTCGGCCCCAGGCGTTCGATCTCACCCAGCCGGGAACCGGGCAGGACCGCGAGCACCGGCGCCGCCTGGTCGACCCCCAGGGCCGCGCGGGCGCCGCGTCGGTCGGGGTTGAGCGGCATGGCGTCGGCCATCGGGTGGCCCACGAAGCGCGCGTCGACGCCGTGGCGCGCGTAGATCGGAGGCTCCATCGGGAACAGGCACAGCACGCGGTCGGCGCTGCGCCCGATCCGGGCCGCGCGTCCCTGGCGCCAGGCCCAGCCCGACGGGCTCACGTAATGCACGGTGCAGGTGCCGCGGGCCTTGAGGCTGCGTTCGAGGCCGAGGTTGAAGTCGGGTGCGTCGATGCCGATGAAGACGTCGGGTTTCCAGTCCAGCAGCCGCCGCCGCAGGCGGCCGCGCAGCCGAAGCAGCCGGGGCAGGTGGGAAAGCACCTCGGAAAGACCCATCACCGCCAGTTCCCCGGCGTCGTGCCAGGTATCGACGCCCGCGGCGCGCATCGCGTCGCCGCCGACCCCCGCGAACGCGGCATCGGGATGGAGTTCGCGCAGGCGTTCCACGAGGCCGGCGCCGAGCAGGTCGCCGGACGCTTCGCCGGCGACCAGCGCGAAGCGCGGCCCGCCGCCGCTCACCGCAGCAGCGGCCTGTCGCCGCCCTCGATGAAATCGAGCATCGCGCGCACGTCCTCGCTGTCGGAGGCCATGCCGCCAAGCCTTGCACGCGCGTCGTCCAGGGAGTCGCCGGACATGTACACCGCGCGGTAGGCGCGCCGGATCGCGGCGATGCGCGCGGCGTCGAAGCCGCGCCGCTTCAGTCCCTCGACGTTGATCCCCCGCGGCCGGCCGTAGCCCTCCTGCGCGACCATCAGGAAGGGCGGCACGTCGCCGTTGACGAAGGCGCCCATGCCGATGAAGGCGTGCGCCCCGATGCGGCAGAACTGGTGCACGCCGGCGAAGCCGCTGAGGATCACGTGGTCGCCGACCTCGACGTGCCCGGCAAGGGTCGCGTTGTTGGAGAACACGCAGTGGTCGCCGACGATGCAGTCGTGGGCGACGTGGGTATAGGCCAGCAGCCAGTTGTCGCTGCCGATCCGGGTCACGCCGCCGCCCCCGGCCGTGCCGCGGTTGATGGTCGTGAACTCGCGGATGACGTTGCGGTCGCCGATCTCCAGGCGCACCTCCTCGCCCGCGTACTTCTTGTCCTGCGGATCCCCGCCGATCGCGACATGGCCGTGGATCCGGTTGTCGCGGCCGATGCGGGTCGGGCCGGTCACGCTGCAGTGGGGCCCGATCCGCGTGCCGGCCCCGATCTCGACGCCGGCGCCGACCACGGTGAAGGCGCCGATGACGGCCCCCTCGCCGAGGACGGCCCCGGGTTCGACGATGGCGCTGGCGTGGATCGAGGCCGCCGGCATGTCAGGCATCGACCTCGGCGCACAGGATGTCGGCGCTGGCGACCTGGGCGCCGGCGACGGTCGCGACGCCGCAGTACAGCGTCATGTTGCGGATCTCGCGCTTGATCGTGACCTCGATGTCGAGCCGGTCGCCCGGCACCACCATGTTGGCGAAGCGGGCGTTGTCGACCTTGACCAGGTACGACAGGCGGCTGCCCGGGCTGGCGCCGCCGCGCAGCAGCTGCGTGAGCAGGCCGCCGCCCTGGGCCATGGCTTCGATCACCAGCACGCCGGGCATCACCGGGCGGTCGGGGAAATGGCCCTGGAAATAGGCCTCGTTGGCGGTGACGTTCTTGTACGCGAGCACCCGCTTGCCGTCGCCGTCGAACTCGGCCACGCGGTCGATCAGCAGGAACGGGTAGCGGTGCGGCAGCATCTTCCGGATGCCCTCCACTCCGATCGGGAAGGTCAGCTTGCCGGCGGTCATTTCTTCTCCTTGCCGAGCGCCTGCACCTGGCGTGCGAGCGCGTCGAGTTGCCTGAACCGGGCCGCGCTCCTGCGCCAGCTCCGGGCGTCCATCAACGGCGTCCCGGAAGAGTACTCCCCCGGCTCGTCGATCGAATGGGTGACCAGGGACATCGCCTGGATGACGACCCGGTCGCAGATGGTGATGTGGCCGACGATGCCGGCGGCGCCGCCGACCAGGCAATTGCGGCCGATGACGGTGCTGCCCGCCACCGCCACGCAGCCGGCCATCGCGGTATGCGCGCCGATGCGGACGTTGTGGGCGACCTGGATCTGGTTGTCCAGGCGCACGTCCTCCTCGAGCACGGTGTCCTCGATCGCCCCGCGGTCGATGGTGGTGTTGGCACCGATCTCGCAGTCGTCGCCGACCGCGACGCCGCCCTGCTGCGGCACCTTGATCCAGCGTCCGGCGTCCATCGCCAGGCCGAAGCCGTCCGCGCCGAGCACGGCGCCGGGATGGACCAGCACGCGCTCGCCCAGGCGCACCCGGCGCACCAGGGTGACGCGCGCCACCAGCCGGCTGCCGGCGCCCACGACGCAGTCCTCGCCGATGACGCAGCCCGGCCCGATGATCGCGCCCGCGTCGACGCGCGTGCGTGCACCGACGACCGCCAGCGGCCCGACCTCCGCGGAAGGATCGATCTCCGCCGATGCGTCCACGACCGCGGTCGGATGCACCCCGGGGCTGGCCACCGGCGGCGGGTCGAACAGCGCGGCGATCTTCGCGAAGGCGACGTAGGGCTCGGGCGCGAGCAGCAGCGTGCGGCCGGGTTCCGCGGCCTCGTCCTCGCGCACCACCACCACGCCCGCGGCCGATCCCGCCAGCTGCCGGCGGTAGCGCGGGTTGGCGAGGAACGACAGCTGGCGGGGGCCGGCGTTGGCGAGCGTGCCCACCGAGTCGACCACCGCGTCGCCGTCGCCGCGCAGGGCCAGGCCGAAGCGCTCGGCCAGGGCCGCCGCCGTATGGGACCTGGAACCCATCTCCCCGCGCCCGCAGCGGCTAGAACGCGCCGCCGAAGGTGAACTGCAGGCGCTCGAGCTCGTCGCCGTCCTGCTTGCGCACCGGCATGGCGTAGCTGATCGAGATCGGGCCGACCGGCGCCCGCCACATCAGCGCCACGCCGGCCGACGCGCGCAGCTCGCCGGCGTCGAAGGCATCGATGTCCTTGAACACGTTGCCGAAGTCGACGAAGGCGGAGATGCGCGCGGCCGGCGAGTCGAGCAGGGTGGGGAAGAACATCTCCACCGAGCCCACGGTCTTCACGGCGCCGCCGACGACCTGCAGGTATGGTCTGTT
>JAAZHF010000107.1 GCA_012510865.1 Gammaproteobacteria bacterium | reverse complement strand
CGACTACACCATGCACGCCGTGACCCGCACCGGCCTGCTCGGGCCGAAGTTCGACCTGGTCGACGGCACGCTCGAGGACGCCAAGCGCGGCAACGTGATCGGCAGCTCGCAGGTTGGCCCGACCGCCACCCAGCTGCAGCGCGCGCTGACCACGCGCAACGTGGGCAAGACGCTGGAGGACGCGGCGCCGGGCTCGGCGGCGTGGAAGCGGTGGAACGACGGCAGCGCGGCGTCGGCGGCGGGGAGCTAGATCAGCGGCAACAGAGTTCCGCGCTCCCTATCAGGCTAAGAAAAAAAGCCGCCCTCTTGGGGCGGCGAAAAAGGTTAGATCGACCTTCCGCGGCGCATGGCCTCGTAGGCCGGCGGGAGGGTGAAGCGAGGAGGCTGCGCGTTGCGCTCCCGGCGACGCGCACGGGACTGCATCGCAGCGACGGCCAGGCGCTCCTGGTGGGGCAGCATCTCGGCTCCGGCGACGCCGGCGAGGAACTGGTTCACGAGCTTGGCGTCCATCATGGGCGTCCTCCGTGGGGGTTGCGCGGCGAACGGTACGCCTGAGCCCGTGAACTGTCAATGAAATCAATTACTTGGGCAACGTCACACGCTAAGTCGTTGATTTATCAACGTCACAAAATAAGTCATTGATTTCATTGAACGTCACAAGAAAAATCTGCTCCACCGGTTTTCGGGTCCGGAGGAACGCAAAAACGGATGGCAGTTCGAAAAACCTGTGACGTTGAGGAATCAATGGCTTAGCGCGTGACGTCACTGCTCCGTGGTGGCGTCGAGGTACTCGGCGAGCGCCGGGCTCGACGCGGTGATCATGTCGTACAGGTAGCCGAGCCAGTCGAGGTCGTCGCCTTCGGGCGCTTCGACGCCGAGTGCGTCGAGCGTCGCGTCGATGCAGTCGCGCAGCTGCGCGCGGACCTTGTCGGGGTCGAAGGAGTCGTGGTTCCAGCCGTCGATGTCCTCGGCCACGTTGATGATGTCGGCGAAACCCGCCTCGGCGTAGCGCCAGAACACGGGGACGAACACGCGGTCGAACTCGACGGTGGTCGGAAGGCCGTGGCGGTCAGTGCTTCTTGTAGCTGACATTCTGGACCTCCGGGTCCCAGCAGGCGCGGCAGGTGCCGCACGCGTTGTTCTGCAGCGGCGCCGGGCAGCTCGCGCCCGACGTCACCACGGTGGAAGTATGGGCGAACCCGGCCGGCGGTGGGCCGTCGACCATGGTGGCCGACAGGCGCACGACCAGGTTCTCGGGGAACGCGCCGTGGCGCTTCAGGTGCGAGGAGACGAACACCTTCTCCCGGGTCGGCAGCCAGAAGCGCACCTGTGGGCTGGCCTGGGCCACGGCGACGATGTTGGCCAGGTGGGTCGGGCTCTGGATGTCGCCGGAGTCGTGCCAGCGGAAGTGGCGCATGTCGATCGCGTGCATCAGGTGGATCATGGCCTCGGTCCACCGCGGGTGCGTGAGCGACTCCAGGCGGCGGTACTGCGCGCGCTGGACGTTGTTGAAGCGGTAGTTGCCCTTCAGGGCGTAGCAGCCGTGGCATACGCTGCCGGGCACGCCGACCAGCTTGCTCCCTACCCTGCACTCCTTCGCCGGCAGCCCGTAGCTGTAGGCCGGCATCTTCGAGGGCTCCGAGAGCCCGCCCACGATCTCCCAGGCAGACGCGCGCGACAACGCCTCGTCCGCCGCTCTCGCGGCAACGATCATCCAGTGCTCCAGAAAGAAGAAGCCCCGCTAGGCGGGGCTCAGGTCATTTGGCGGTTCGGCTCAGTACCCGTGCTTCAACCCCCACGCCTCGATCTCCTCGAGGACGCGGTCGCTGACGGGGTATACCTCTGGACCCGCAGGAGGCCCGCCCTGGTCGTAGGGGATCCCACCGAAGTGTTCGGTCAGCTGCAGGCTGCCGCTGAACTCGGAGCCGTCCTCGAGGGCCTTGTAGAGGAACAGACTGGAACGGGGCTCGCCACCCTCGACCCAGGTCTCGAGCTCGCAACGGATGCCCCGGATCGTGGTCTCCATCAGTCGTATTCCTCAGGGTCGATGGGGTCGCCGTCGAGCGTGTAGACCTCGTAGTCGCACTCGACCACCTCGAAGGTGTTGTCGTCCATGTCGAGCATCCTGTCGTAGGCCTCTCGCGCGGTCTCGGCCTCGACAACCACGCGCAGCGCCAGGTTCTTGTAGAACTTGAAGTGCGGCATGGTCAGCTCCACCCGCCCGGCGGGGTGAACCCCTGCGGGATCTGCACTTCGAGCACCCACTCGATCTGCTTTCCGTCGCGGAACCAGCACACCCAGATGTCTGCCTCCCCCTCGCCGACACCCGCGAGGCGGAACGTGAGGTCGGGGTACTCGAGCGACAGGGCGGTCATGGCCTCATCGAAGCTGTACCACTTCGCAGCCTCTTCGCCGCGTAGGTAATTCTCCGGGAGACCGGCGATCTCCGACAGCCGCTGGAGGGTCTCGTCGTAGCGTTCCGGTGCGCTGCAGTCGAACTCGAACGTGGTGTAGTAGCCCATCAGGCTGGCTCCTTGGCGAAGGCCCGCAGCAGTTGACGGGCGTTGAGGTGGGCGCGGTGGTCGCTACTCGACGCGCCAACGGTGAACAGCTTCGTCTTGCCGTCGGCGCGTCGGACGGTGATCTTCAGGTGCTTGTTGCGGACGTAGCCGTGGACCGCCATGCCTTCGGCCTCCACGAGCTCCGCGTACCAGCGCGCGTAGCGCGGCAACCTCACGGTTTCTTCCTCGACTTGGGCTTCGCCGGCGTGGCGCGTAGCGCGGCTGCGGCCAGGTCCTTCGACAGCCGCATCGTTTGCTCGGCGGTGAGCACGCCCACGCCCCAGCCGGCGGCTGGCACCCCGCTCTTCCTCGGGGTGCAGCCGCCGTAGAGGTCCAGGCGGATGCTGTCGGCGTGCAGGACCGCGATCGCGTAATCGCCGTCAGCCGGCGCTTGCGCTGACTGCCTCGCCATAGCGCCCTCCGCAGTTGATGCAGTAGGTCCTGTCGGGGTGGGGGTTCGGGTACTTGCAACACGCGAAGACATGAACGTCGGTGCCGTTCCGCCGGCTCACGAACGGGAACGGACCATCCTTCGGCGCCTCCGCCTTGTCTTCCCGGGCGTCGGCACACTCGCCGGCGAGGGCCGCGTAGCCCGCCAGATCGACGTAGTCATCCAGGTTGTGCGCGCCGGCGGTCGCCCGGGCCGCCTTCAGGACGACCATGAACAGCCATCCTTCGACCTCGGTCAGGCGGCGGTCGCCGCCGACCAGGGCGTTGAACGCGGCCACGGCGCGCGCCATGGACCGCTCGCCACCAGGCATGTCCCGCTGTTCGGCGCGCCCGGCGATCGCCATGGACGCGTTGATGAGGATGTCGCGGGCGCTCATGCGTTGATCCTCTCGCACAGGGCGTCGAACCACTGCTGCGCCTCGACCACGACCGGCTTCTTGCGCCAGAGCGTCACGAGTCCCACCCGTTGAGGAAGTTGAGCAGGCCCTTCTTGTCGGTCGGGACGTCGACCTCTTCGGTGGTGATGTGGTCGCGCTTGATCTTCAGCACGCTGTTGAGGTGCTTGCGGTGCGACGCGGCTTCGGCCTGGCTGCCGTGCCAGGCGGGGGCAACCGCTGCGCGCGCGGCGGGGG
>JAAZHF010000106.1 GCA_012510865.1 Gammaproteobacteria bacterium | reverse complement strand
GGGCCGCGCCGCGCAGCGGCGACGCGCCGCCAAGCCAGGCCGCGACGGCGCCGGTCAGCGTCAGCCCGGCCAGGGTCGAGGCGGAGGTGATGGCGGCCACGTGCGCGTCCGGGGCCAGCACGGCGGTTGCGATCGGCAGCGCCGCGCCGGCGATGAACGCCGCCGACGAAGCGAAGGCGGCCTGCAGCGGCCGCGGCTGCTTGAGTTCGTGGAAGCCGAGTTCGTCGCGGGCGTGCGCGGCCAGGGCGTCGTGCGCGGTCAGCTGCTCGGCCACCCTGCGGGCGAGGTCCGGATCCAGGCCGCGCTCGCGGTAGATGCCGGTCAGTTCCTCCAGCTCGCGCCGCGGATGCTCGCGCAGGCCCTCGCGCTCCAGCGCCAGGTCGGCGCGCTCGGTGTCGGCCTGCGAGTGCACCGACACGTACTCGCCGGCGGCCATCGAGAACGCGCCGGCCACCGTGCCGGCCACGCCGCTGGCCAGAACCACCGAGGGGTCCGCCCCGGCCGAGGCGACGCCGACCACGAGCCCGGCGATCGACACCACGCCGTCGTTGGCGCCCAGGACGGCGGCCCGCAGCCAGCCGGCGCGTCCGCTGCGATGGTGTTCGGGAGGCGGCATGCTGCATTCCCCTCGTTGCGTGTGGGTGCGACGCTTCGATCCGGCCGTGGGGCCGGACCAGCGCGGTCCAGGCGATATAGTGGCGCATCCGAGCGCCGGGCAGTCACCGGTCGCCTTGCCTGCATGCGTCGAGTGCGCCACGTGACCAGCCCAGAATCCGCCATCCCCGAGGCCCCGATCCGCTCGCGCGACGAGCTTGCCGCCCACATCGCCTCGGGCTGCAAGCCCGTCGCCGACTGGCGCATCGGCACCGAGCACGAGAAGTTCGGCTTCCGCCTCGACGACCTGCGCCCGCCGTCCTGGGAGGGCGAGCGCGGCATCGGCGCCCTGCTCGACGGCATCACCCGCTACGGCTGGGAGCGCGTGGAAGAGCACGGCAAGGTCGTGGCCCTGCTCAAGGACGGCGCCTCGGTGACGCTCGAGCCCGCCGGCCAGCTGGAGCTGTCGGGGGCGCCGCTGGAGACGATCCACGACACCTGCCGCGAGGTCGGCAGCCACCTGTTCGAGCTCAAGACCATCGCCGACGACCTGCGCCTGGGCTTCCTCGGCATGGGCTTCCAGCCGAAGTGGACGCGCGCGGACATGCCGTGGATGCCCAAGGACCGCTACCGGATCATGCGCGCCTACATGCCGAAGGTCGGCGACCTCGGGCTCGACATGATGACCCGCACCTGCACGGTGCAGGTCAACCTGGACTTCGCCGACGAGGCGGACATGGTGAAGAAGTTCCGGGTCTCGCTGGCGCTGCAGCCGGTCGCGACCGCGCTGTTCGCGGATTCGCCGTTCACCGAGGGCCGGCCCAACGGCTACCTGAGCTACCGCTCGCACATCTGGACCGACACCGATCCCGACCGCACCGGCATGCTCGACTTCGTGTTCGAGGACGGCTTCGGGTTCGAGCGCTACGTCGACTACCTGCTCGACGTGCCGATGTACTTCAGCCACCGCGACGGCGTGTACCACGACGCCAGCGGCCAGAGCTTCCGCGACTTCATGCAGGGCCGCCTGCCGGCGCTGCCGGGCGCGCTGCCGACGATGCAGGACTGGTCGGACCACATGACCACCGCCTTCCCCGAAGTGCGGATGAAGAAGTACCTGGAGATGCGCGGCGCCGACGGCGGCCCCTGGAACCGCATCTGCGCGCTGCCGGCGTTCTGGGTCGGGCTGCTCTACGACGACGCCTCGCTCGACGCCGCCTGGGACCTGGTGAAGGACTTCAGCCTGGAGGAGGGCCACGCGCTCCGCGACGGCGTGCCGCGGCAGGCGCTGAAGCTGCCCTTCCGCCGCGGC
>JAAZHF010000105.1 GCA_012510865.1 Gammaproteobacteria bacterium | reverse complement strand
GATCTACACCCACCTGGATTTCCAGCACCTGGCCCGGGTCTACGACGAAGCGCATCCGCGGGCGAAGCGGAAGAAGTAGCGCGCCCTCCACGGGGCGCCTGCCGCGCCGCCGCGGGGCGGAAGGGCCTGCCACGGCGCTTGAAGCAGCCGGGCGCTGTCCCCACGTCGTGGGTTCAGCCCAGGAGGCCGCATGGACCCCAGCCAGAACCCCAACGCCTTCCACGCCACCACCATCGCGTCGGTGCGCCGCGACGGCCGCGTCGCCATCGCCGGCGATGGCCAGGTCACGCTCGGCAACACGGTGATGAAGGCCAATGCGCGCAAGGTGCGCCGCCTCGGCAGGGACGGCCAGATCCTGGCCGGCTTCGCCGGTGCGGCCGCGGACGCGTTCACCCTGTTCGAACTGTTCGAGTCCAAGCTCGATAAGCACGGCCAGCTGACCCGCGCCGCGGTCGAGCTCGCGAAGGACTGGCGCACCGAGCGCCGGTTCGGGAAGCTCGAGGCGCTGCTTGCGGTCGCCGACAGGGAGACCTCTCTGATCATCAGCGGCACCGGCGACGTGATCGAGCCCGAGGACGGGCTGATCGCGATCGGCTCCGGCGGCCCCTACGCGCTGTCGGCGGCGCGCGCGCTGCTGGCGCACACGCGCCTCGACGCGCGTTCGATCGCGGTCGAGGCGCTGAACATCGCCGGCGACGTCTGCATCTACACCAACCGCAACGTGGTCGTCGAAGAGCTCTGACGGCCCTGTGGGAGCGGCCATGGCCGCGATTCCCGCCAGTCGCGGCCGTGGCCGCTCCCGCAAAAGGTGAACAAGGCATCCCCCATGAACAACAAGCCTGATACGTCCCACGCCACCTTGACCCCGCGCGAGATCGTGCAGGAGCTCGACCGCCACATCATCGGCCAGCAGGACGCCAAGCGCGCGGTCGCGATCGCGCTGCGCAACCGCTGGCGCCGCGCCCAGCTCGGCGACGAGCTGCGCAACGAGGTCATCCCCAAGAACATCCTGATGATCGGCCCCACCGGCGTGGGCAAGACCGAGATCGCGCGCCGCCTGGCGACGCTGGCCAACGCGCCCTTCGTGAAGGTCGAGGCCACCCGCTTCACCGAGGTCGGCTACGTCGGCAAGGACGTCGAGCAGATCATCCGCGACCTCGCCGACACCGCGGTCAAGCTCTACTGCGGCCAGGCCAAGCAGCGCATGCGCACCCAGGCCGAGGAGCGCGCCGAGGACCGCATCCTCGACGCCCTGCTGCCCAGGCGCGAGCAGCCGCAGGCGCCGTTCGGCTTCGGCCAGGGCGCGGGTCCCGCGTCGACCACGGTCGACATCGGCGCCGAGCCGCGCGAGAGCGAGACGCGGCAGAAGCTGCGCCGCCAGCTGCGCGCCGGCGAGCTCGACGGGCGCGAGATCGAGATCGACCTCGCGACGGGCGGCGCCGGCGTGGACATCATGACCCCGCCCGGCATGGAGGAAATGGGCCAGCAGCTGCAGCAGATGTTCGCCAACCTCGGCAGCGGCCGCAGCCAGAAGCGCCGGCTGGCGATCCGCGCCGCCTTCCCGCTGCTGGTCGAGGAAGAGGCGGGCAAGCTGGTCAACGAGGAGGAGGTGCGCGCCGCAGCGATCGAGGCCTGCGAGCAGCACGGCATCGTCTTCATCGACGAGATCGACAAGGTCGCCAGGCGCAGCGAGGGCGTGGGCGCCGACGTCAGCCGCGAGGGCGTGCAGCGCGACCTGCTGCCGCTGGTCGAGGGCTCGACGGTCAGCACCAAGTACGGCCCGGTCAGGACCGACCACATCCTGTTCATTGCATCGGGCGCCTTCCACCTGGCCAAGCCCAGCGACCTGATCCCGGAGATGCAGGGCCGCTTCCCGATCCGGGTCGAGCTGTCGGCGCTCAGCAAGGACGACTTCGTGCGCATCCTCACCGAGCCAAGGGCGGCGCTGACACGGCAGTACGTCGAGCTCATGCGGACCGAGGGGCTCGAGCTGGTGTTCGCCGACGACGCCGTCGACCGGCTCGCGGCGATCGCGGCGGACGTCAACGAGCGCCAGGAAAACATCGGCGCGCGCCGCCTGCACACGGTGCTCGAGCGCCTCCTCGAGAGCCTGAGCTTCGACGCGCCCGACCGCGGCGGCCGGGTGACCATCGACCGCGCCTACGTCGACGCCCAGCTCGGTGGCCTGATCGAGGACCAGGACCTGAGCCGATACATCCTCTAGCGCGGCGGCGATCCGGACCACGGCGACACCGCCTCGCCGTGGCGACGTCCGGCGCGTTCATGCAGCGGATCATGTCGCGGGACGATTCGCTGGCAGACTGGAGCCCCCACCAGTCAAGGAGTCCCCCATGGCGAACCGTCGACTTCTCCCCGCAGCCGCGCTGGCCCTGCTTGTCGCCGCCGCCCCCGCGGCCGCGCGCGACGTCTCCTGCCGCCTCGACTTCGACATGTCCGGCTGGTCGGCCTTCTACAAGACCGCCTCGGGCACCGGACGCGTGAGCTGCGACAACGGCCAGGCTATGGCGGTGAGGATCAGTGCCAAGGGCGGCGGCCTGACCATCGGCAAGAGCGAGATCCGCGGCGGCCGCGGCCAGTTCTCCGGCGTGCGCTCGATCAACGAGGTGCTGGGCACCTACGCCACCGCCGAGGCCCACGCCGGCGCGGTGAAGTCCAGCAAGGCCCAGGTGATGACCAAGGGCGAGGTGTCGCTGGCGCTCGCGGGCACCGGCGAAGGCGTGGACCTGGGCGTGGCCTTCGGGGCGTTCACGATCGAGGCGCGTTGAGGGGGAGGGTCACTCCTCCCCGATGTCCTCGTTCCACAGCGCCGGGTTCGCCTCGATCCACTCCCGCATCATCGTGATGCAGCGCTGGTCGTCGAGCACCACCACCCTGGTGCCGTTCTCCCGCAGCCACTGCACGCCGCCGGCGAAGTTCACGGCCTCGCCCACCACCACCGTGCCGATGTTGAACTGGCGCACCAGGCCACTGCAGTACCAGTAGGGCGCGAGGGTGGTGACCATGATCGTGTCGCGGTAGGAGCGCTGGCGGCCGGCCTTGCGGAAGGCGTCGGTCTCGCCGTGGATCGAGGGATCGCCTTCCTGCACGCGGCGGTTGTGTCCGCAGCCGAGCAGGCGCCCGTCGGCGTGGAACAGGGCGGCGCCGATCGGGATCCCGCCTTCGGCCAGGCCGCGGCGGGCCTCGGCGATCGCGGTCTCGAGCAGTGTGCTGGGGTCGGGTTCCATGGGCATGGGGAGCGGCAGGGGAAGGGACCAACGATACCCCGGAGCCGGCCCAGGGCGCGGGCGGCGCCCGCCATCCGGCCGCGTCGGCTTGTCCCCACCGCGTCCCTCGCCCAGAATCGGGGCGCACACCGCCGTTGCAGACAGGGGAAGACGGGATGCGGAAACTCGGAATTGGCCTGGCGGCGCTCGCGCTGCTCGCTGGCGCGCCCGCGGCGCAGGGGGAAGTGCTGCAGGGTTCGCTGGAGCTGCGCTGGGGCGACCCGATCGCGCCCGGCGCGGACGACGGCCTCGCGCCGCGGTTCGAGGCCTACCTCGTCCTCGACGACGGCGTCCGGGTCGAGCTGGACGCCGACCAGGCCCGCCGCGGCGCCGGCGACCTCTACGCCCTCGCCAGGCGACGCGTCGCGATCGAGTTCTCGCGGCCGGCCGCCGCGCGCGGACAGCGCGTGATCGAGGCCATCGTCCCGGCCGACCGCATCGGCGCGCCGCAGGCCCGGCATCCGGTGGCCGGCGCCGCCGACGCCGCGCCGCTGGCGGTGCTCGGCGCGACCCCGTGGATCACCATCGCCTGCAAGTTCAACGACATCATCGCCGAGCAGAAGCCCGTCACCTTCTTCCGCGCGCAGTACGGCGATGCCGTGGGCCAGCTCGGGCACTACTGGCGCGAAGTGTCCTACGACAGGATCAACCTGCAGGGCAGCGACGCGAAGGGCTGGTACCAGCTGCCCCATCCCCGCTCGCACTACGTGACCAGGAATGCGTCCGACGGCGAGGACAAGGCCGACCTGGACGCCCTGTTCGACGACTGCACCGCCGCCGCCGACGCCGACGTCGACTTCCGCGACGTGGTCGGCGTCAACATGATGTTCAACGGCGACCTCGACGGCTTCGCCTGGGGCGGCGGCCGCTGCAGCCGCCTGGATGGCGTGCAGCGCTGCTGGTCCACGACCTGGAACCCGCCCTGGGCGTTCGAGAACGTGGCGCCGCTCGCGCACGAGATGGGGCATGGCTACGGGTTGCCGCACTCGGACAACTCCGACGGCGACTCCGACCCCTACGACAACCCCTGGGACGTGATGAGCAGCGCCTGGCACAACGCCGTCCACGACCCGACCTACGGCACCAGGCCCAAGCACATCAACATCTACCAGCGCGAGCGGCTGGGCTGGGTGGACCCGGCGCGCCGGCGCGTGGTGGAGGCGGGCGCCCCGCCGGTCCGGGTGCACGTGGACTACGCCAGCCTGCGCGGCGCGGCCAACGTCCAGATGCTGGTCCTCGAGGCGCCGCAGGCGCCCGACCCCTACCGCGGCACCATTTACACCGTCGAGGCGCGGCGGCCGGCGGGTGACTACGAAGGGCGGCTGGCCGGCGACGCGGTCATCATCCACAGCGTCGGCAGCGACTACCGGGCGATGGCCAGGAGCCAGGACGCCGACGTCCCGCCCGCGGACCTGTCCAACAACGAGGGCTCGATGTTCAAGGTCGGGGAGACCTGGTTCTCGCCCGACGGCCGGTTCTCGGTGCACGTCGAGGAGCGGACCGCCACCGGGTTCATCGTCCTGGCCGGCACGCCGGTCCGCACCGGGGGCAACCAGGGGCCGTCCGTGGTGCGATAATCGCGCCATGGACGACCGCGAAACGCGCCGCGACACCACCCACTTCGGCTTCCGGGACGTCCCGGTGGCCGAGAAGCAGAAGCTGGTCGGCGAGGTCTTCTCCTCGGTCGCCGGCAGCTACGACCTGATGAACGACCTGATGTCGTTCGGCATCCACCGGCTGTGGAAGCGGTATTTCGTGGCCACCGCCCAGGTCGGCCGCGGCGACCGCGTGCTCGACCTCGCCGGCGGCACCGGCGACATCGCCGCGCTGCTCCGGCCGCGGGTGGGCGACACCGGCGAACTGGTGCTGGGCGACATCAACGGCGAGATGCTGCGCGTGGGCCGCGACCGCATGGTCGACCGCGGCAACGTGCAGGGCTTCAGCTACGTGCAGTGCAACGCCCAGTCGCTTCCGTTCCCCGACGGCAGCTTCGACCTGGTGACCATCGCCTTCGGGCTGCGCAACGTCACCGACAAGGACGCCGCGCTGCGCGAGATGCTTCGGGTGCTGAAGGTCGGCGGCCAGGCGCGGGTGCTGGAGTTCTCCGAGGTCCCGGAGTGGTTCAGGCCGCTCTACGACTTCCATTCCTTCAAGGTCCTGCCGGGGCTGGGCCGGCTGTTCGCCAACGATGCCGACAGCTACCGGTACCTCGCCGAGTCCATCCGCAGGCACCCGCCGCAGGAGGAACTCAAGGCGATGATGGAGGCCGCGGGCTTCGCGCGCTGCCGCTACCGCAACCTGTCCGCCGGGATCGTGGCGATCCACGACGGCATCAAGGCCTGAGGGGCCCCCGCGGGCGCACGGGCGCCGCCAGCGGCTAGAATCGTGGCCCCTGTTCCAGCATCGGACCCCCGTCCATGACCCTGAGCCGTTTCCTCCGCCTCGCCGCGCTCGCGGCGCTGGTCCTGCTCGCCGTCGCCGCCTGCAAGCGCGAGCCCGCCCCCGCGGACGTGGCGCCCGCGCCCAAGCCGCAGGCCGCCGCCGACAGCGGCGATTACGACGAGCACTCCTACGCCGAGCCCGACAAGGTCGCCATCGACGACCTGGCCCTGGACCTGGCGCTCGACTTCGACGCCCGCACCATCAGCGGCACCGCGACCTACACGCTCGACTGGCGCGACGACGCGGCCACCGGACTGGTCCTCGATACCCGCGACCTCGCGATCGAGCGCGTGGAGGGCGAGGGCGCCGGCGGCTGGCAGCCGCTCGAGTACGCGCTGGCCGGCCGCGACGACCTGCTTGGCAGCAAGCTGACCATCCAGGTCCCCGAGCGCAACGCGCGCGTCCGCGTGGCCTACCGCACGTCGCCCTCGGCCTCGGGCCTGCAGTGGCTGGACGCCTCGATGACGGAAGGCAAGTCGACGCCCTTCATGTTCAGCCAGTCCCAGGCCATCCACGCGCGCTCCTGGGTGCCGCTCCAGGACACGCCGCGCGTGCGCTACACCTACAGCGCGCACGTCACCGCGCCGGCCGACGTCATGGTGCTGATGAGCGCCGACAACGACCCGGCCGCCGCGCGCGACGGCGACTACAGCTTCCGCATGCCGCAGCGCATTCCCTCGTACCTGATGGCGATCGCAGCCGGCGACCTCGTGTTCAGGCCGATCTCGGCCCGCTCGGGCGTCTGGGCCGAGCCGGGCACGGTCGACCGCGCGGTCGCCGAGTTCGAGGACACCGAGCGGATGATCACGACCGCCGAGTCGCTCTACGGCCCCTACCGCTGGGAGCGCTACGACATCCTGGTGCTGCCGCCGTCGTTCCCCTACGGCGGCATGGAGAACCCGCGGCTGACCTTCGCCACGCCGACCGTGATCGTCGGCGACAAGTCGCTGGTGGCCCTGGTGGCCCACGAGCTTGCGCACAGCTGGTCCGGCAACCTGGTCACCAACTCCAGCGCCAAGGACGGCTGGCTCAACGAGGGCTTCACCAGCTACGTCGAGAACCGGATCATCGAGGCGCTCTACGGCAAGGAGCGCGCCGACATGGAGTACGTGATCTCGCGCAACGGCCTGAAGGCCGAGATCTCCGGCATGTCGCCCGAGGAGCAGGCGCTGGCCGTCCGCCCCGGGGTGGTCAAGGATCCCGACGCATCGCTCAGCGCGGTGTCCTACGACAAGGGCGCCTGGTTCCTGCAGTTCCTCGAGGAGCGCTTCGGCCGCGCGGAGTTCGACGCCTTCCTGCGCGGGTACTTCGACCACTTCGCGTTCCAGTCGATCCCGACCTCGCGCTTCGTGGATTACGCGCAGGAGCACCTGCTCGACAGGTACCCGGGCAAGGTCTCGCGCGAGGAGTTCGAGCAGTGGCTGTACGAGCCGGGCATCCCGGCGACCGCGCCGCAGGTGCTCTCGCGCAATTTCGGCGTGGTCGACAGCGCCCGCCTGGGCTGGCTGGGAAGCGGCGAGGTGCCGCCGCCGGTGATCACCGACGCCTGGAGCACGCAGGAGTGGGTGCACTTCCTCGAAGGCATGCCGCCGACGCTCTCGATCGAGCAGCTGTCGCAGCTCGACACCGCCTACGGCTTCACCGGCACGCCGAACGGCGAACTGGCGCAGCGCTGGTATCCGCTGGCGGTCCGCAGCGGCTACGTGCAGGCCTATCCGGCGATCGCCGACTTCGTGCGCACCATCGGCCGCCGCAAGCTGATCATGCCGACCTACCAGGCCCTGGTGGCCACCGAGGCCGGGCTGCAGTTCGCGAAGGAACAGCTCGAGGCCGCGCGCGCCGGCTACCATCCGATCACCACCGCTTCGGTGGAGCGGGTGATCGCCGAGGCCAGGCCGGCGCCGGGCAGCGGCACGCCGGTGCCGCCGCCCGCCGCGGCGACCGGGCCCGCGCCCGCGGCGGTCGACGCCGAGCCGGCGATGCCGGCCGCCGATGGCGACCCGACCCGGCCTGCCCCGACTGGCGGCTGAGGCCCGTCCCGGTCCCGGGCGGTCCGGCATCGCCCCGAGCCATCCACGGAGGTCGCATGAGCAGGAACCGTCCATCGCGCATCCCGGGCACGACCCGGCCGGCCGGCGTGCTCGCCTGCGCCGCCACCCTGGCCCTGGCGCTGGCCGCCTGCCAGGACCCCGAAGCCAGGGCGCAGGCGCAGGCCGCCGCCCAGGCCCAGGCCGACGAGGCCGCGGCCGGGCAGGCGGCGGCCGACTTCGACGCCGCCTATGCCGCTGAGAACTGGCTGCTCGCCGGCGCCCAGGGCGACGTGCTGCTTGCGCGCTGGCCGGACACCGCGGCGGCCGCGCGCATCCGCCCGCTGCACGCCGACGCCCGCGCCCGGGCCGACGCCGCCCGCGAGGAGGCCCGCCTGGAGGCGCTCTGGGCCTACAACACCGAAACGGTCAAGGGCGGGAACCAGCTGTCCGCCGCGATCTTCTCGCGCCAAGGCGTCGACAGCGACGGCAGCGGCGCGAAGCCGGTGCGGCTGATCTTCCGCGACCACCCCGGCTGGGGCCGCAGCAGCTACCTGGTGATGCAGGCCGGCGACTTCGACTGCTACGGCGCCTGCCGGGTCTCGGTCACGGTCGACGACGCCGCGCCGAAGCGGATGGCGGCCAACCGCCCCGACACCGACGAGGCGATCGCCATGTTCATCGACGACGGGAAGGCGCTGTGGCGCATGCTCGACGGCGCGACGCGGCTGGCGGTCGAGTTTCCCGTCAAGGCCGGCGGCACGCGCACCGCGGAGTTCGAGGTGTCCGGCCTGGACCGTTCGAGGATGCCGGGCTGGGACTGAGGGGCCGCCCTACAGGGCGTACCCGAACTGCTGGCGGAACTGCGCCGCGAACTCGGCGTAGTCGAAGCGCTGGTTCTGCGTGCCCGGGTGTTCGACCTTGAGCGCTCCCATCAGGTTGCCGATGCGGCCGATGGTCTCCCAGTCGTAGCCCTTCTCGATCCCGAAGATCAGGCCGGCGCGGAAGGCGTCGCCGCAGCCGGTGGGATCGGTGATCCGGCGCTCGTGGGCGGGCGGCACGTTGTACACCTTGCCGTCGGCGTGGATGCAGGCGCCGTGCGGGCCGCGGGTCGCGATGTAGGCCTTGACCTTGCCGGCGATGGTCTTCTCGTCCCAGCCGGTGCGTTCCTGCAGCAGGTTCGACTCGTAGTCGTTGACGGTGACGTAGTCGGCCTGCTCGATGAAGGCGCGCAGCTCCTCGCCGTTGAACAGCGGCATGGCCTGGCCCGGGTCGAAGATGAACGGGATGCCGGCCTCGTGGAACTCGCGCGCGTTCTGGATCATGCCCTCGTAGCCGTCCGGGCTGACGATGCCGATGCTGATGCCCGGCACGTCGCGGACGTGGTTCTCGTAGCTGCGCATCATCGCGCCCGGGTGGAAGGCGGTGATCTGGTAGTTGTCGTGGTCGGTCGTGACGGAGGCCTGGGGCTTGAAGAGGTCCTCGATCACCTTGACCCGCGCGAGCGGGGTCCCGTTCTCGTCGAACCACTGCCGGTAGGGGCCGAAGTCCCCGCCGACCGTCGCCATGGGCACCGGGTCGCCGCCCAGCAGCTTCAGGTTGTAGGCGATGTTGCCGGCGCAGCCCCCGAACTCGCGGCGCATCCGCGGGACCAGGAACGAGACGTTCAGGATGTGCACCTTGTCCGGGAGGATGTGGTTCTTGAACTGGTCGGGGAACACCATGATGGTGTCGTAGGCCAGGGAACCGCAG
>JAAZHF010000104.1 GCA_012510865.1 Gammaproteobacteria bacterium | reverse complement strand
GCCCCGCCGGACCGTCCGGTCCCCGTCGCGGGGCATGCATCCTGGAATGGGATTCATTATCATTTGAGTCCCGACCCGAGGAGTTCCCTTCGATGAAAGCCACCCCCGCGAAGCTGTTCGCAGGCGTCCTGCTGGCCCTGTGCCTGTCCGCCACCGCGTTCGCCGACGACCGGCCGGACCACTACGAGGGCGAGCCTTCGGAGACGATGGCACAGGCCCTGGCGAACCTCGCCGACTACAGCGCCCGGCTCGAGGCCATCCTCGCCAGGGACGAACTCGGCCCCGAGGACACCGCCGAGATCCACCGCCTGACCTACACGCTCGAGAACGCGCTGGACAGGATCGACTCCGAGGTCGACGCGCTCGAGGAGGCCCTGGAGGAAGTGCACGTGGCCTCGGAGCGGTACCAGGTCGACACGGTCCGCACCCAGGGCCGCAGGTTCCTGGACGGCGCGGCCCCGCTCGCGAAGTAGCCGCCGGCGCACCGCGCGGATGCGTCGCCGGCGTCCCGGGCAGGCTCCATGAAGCTGAAGCTCGCGATCCTCTCGCGCAACGGCAAGCTGTACTCGACGCGGCGCCTGGTCGAGGCCGCGCGCCAGCGTGGGCACAGCGTCCGCGTCCTGGATCCGCTGCGCTGCTACATGCGCATCGGCAAGGACGGCTTCGCGCTGCGCTACAAGGGGCAGTCCCTGGCCGGCTACGGCGCCGTGATCCCGCGCATCGGGGCTTCGGTGACCCGCTACGGGAACGCGGTGCTCCACCAGTTCGAGCTGATGGGCTGCCACACGCCCAATCCCTCCGCCGCGATCATGGCCGCGCGCGACAAGCTGCGCTGCCACCAGCTGCTGGCGGCGCAGGGCATCGACATGCCGGTGACCGTGTTCGGCGACAACCCGGACGACACCGACGACCTGCTGGCGATGCTCGGCGAGCCACCGCACGTGATCAAGCTCACCGAGGGCAGCCAGGGCCGCGGCGTGATGCTGACCGAGAAGCCGTCCGCCTCGCGCGGGGTGGTGGACGCCCTGCGCGGCCTGTACGCGACCTTCCTGCTGCAGGAGTTCATCGCCGAGGCCGGGGGTGCGGACCTCCGCTGCCTGGTGGTCGGCGACGAGGTCGTGGCGGCGATGCTGCGGCAGGCGCCGGAAGGCGACTTCAGGGCCAACCTGCACCGCGGCGGCAGCGCCGAAGGCGTGGAGCTGGACGGGGCCGAAGCGGCGATCGCGGTCCGTGCGGCCAGGGCGCTTGGCCTCGGAGTGGCCGGCGTCGACCTGGTGCGCTCGGCCCGCGGACCCCTGGTCCTGGAGGTCAACGCGTCGCCCGGCCTCGAGGGCATCGAACGTTCCACCGGTGTCGATGTCGCCGGCAGGATCGTCGACTTCGTTGCGTCGGGCGCCACCGGTCGCGGCATGCCGTCGCGCAAGCGCCTGAGACGCACGCCGGGCATGAAACTTTAACGCGGCGCTTAACGCCCGTTTAATTCCGTCGCGGGTAGCGTGACCCGACCGAAATCCCGTGTGCGTCACCGGATCTCTCCAGTCGTCAGTAGCGGATTGCGGTCATCGGGGCAATACGTTCGGCCCGGGCACGTGCCCGGGCCTTTTTCTGTGCGGGCGCCGCGCTCGCGCCGCGCATGCGGCGGCCTGTGCAAGAATCGGGCGCAGACGGACGCGCGCGCCGCGGCGCGCCAGCCCACCTCCAAGGACCAACGAATGCGCATTCTCGTGATCGAAGACAACCAGGACATCGCCGCGAACATCGGCGACTACCTGGAGGACCGCGGCCACACGGTCGATTTCGCCGCCGACGGTGTCACCGGCCTGCACCTGGCCGTGGTCCACGACTTCGACGCCATCGTGCTCGACCTCAACCTGCCCGGCATGGACGGCCTCGAGGTCTGCAGGAAGCTGCGCAACGAGGCGCGCAAGCAGACGCCGGTGCTGATGCTCACCGCGCGCGACAGCCTGGACAGCAAGCTGGCCGGCTTCGACTCCGGCGCGGACGACTACCTGATCAAGCCCTTTGCGCTGCAGGAGGTCGAGGTCCGGCTGAACGCGCTCGCGCGCCGCGGCAAGGGCGTGCAGACGCGTATCCTCGAAGTCGCCGACCTGGAATACAACCTCGACACCCTCGAGGTACGCCGCGCGGGCAAGCTGGTCCAGCTCAACCCGACGGCGCTCAAGATCCTGCAGTCGCTCATGGAGGCGTCGCCGGCGGTGGTCACGCGGCAGGAGCTGGAGACGCGCGTCTGGGGCGAGGAGCTGCCGGATTCGGACAGCCTGAGGGTGCACATCCACGGGCTGCGCGCGGTGATCGACAAGCCGTTCCCGACCCAGCTCGTGCAGACGCGGCATGGCATCGGCTACCGGATCGCTGCGCCCGATGTCGCAAACTGAGGACGGCGCCGCGGCGCCGGTGGTCCCGGGCCGGCGGCGCTACCGGCGCCGGTTGCGCAGCCGGATCATCCTTTCCTTCGCGCTGCTCGGCCTGGTGCTGACGGCGCTGTTCGCGATCGCCGCGGTCCTCGTGGGCGCGGTGGTCGAGGACCAGGCCGTCGGCACCAGCCTGCAGAAGAACGTCGACGACTACGCCGAGCGCTTCTACCGCGACGGCTCCGCGGAGTGGGAGCTGGTGGGCATGCGCGCGGTGGTGTACGGCCCCGGGAAGCTGCAGAACGTGCCGCCGGACTGGGCGGGCCTGGACACTGGCATCTACCACATCACCGGCGAGGAGGACGGCGAACTGTTCGCCTATCGCCTGGTGGTGAAGAAGGACCCGGACTACTGGTTCTTCCTCGCGCAGGACATGACCAGCACCGCCGAGGTGCGCGCGCGCATCCAGCGGATCCTGATCGCGGCTGTGATCCTGTTCACCCTGCTCGCCGCGGTGATCGGCTGGTGGTCGGCCTCGCGCGTCATGCGCCCCGTCCTCGAGCTGGCGAACCTGCTCGGCGCCTCCGGCGACAGCGCGCGACCCGACAAGCTCGCGCCCCACTTCCCGGACGACGAGGTGGGCGAGCTGGCCACGGCGCTGGACGACTATGCCGCGCGCCTGACCGAAGTCGTGCAGCGCGACCGCGAGTTCAACGCCGACGTCAGCCACGAGCTGCGGACCCCGCTGGCGGTGATCAAGGGCGCGGTCGAGCTGCTGCTCAGCAGGCCGGACCTCGACGGGAAGACGGTCGCGCGGCTGCAGCGCATCCAGCGCGCCGAGCAGCAGTGCACCGACCTGATCAGCGCGCTGCTGCTGCTTTCGCGCGCCGAGCGTGGGCACGGCAACGCCGACGTGTGCCGCGTCGCCGAACAGCTGCTCGACGCCCACCGCTCGCAGCTCGGTGGCAAGCCGCTGGAGCTGCGGCTGGAAGGCGAGGCCGGGCGCCTCGTCGTCGACGCACCCGAGGCGGCGGTGTCGGTGGCGCTGGGCAACCTGATCGGCAACGCGGTGAAATACACCACCGAAGGCGAGGTCGTGGTGCGGCTGAGGGACGGAGCGGTGGACGTCATCGATTCCGGGCCCGGGCTCAGCGCCGAGGACGCCGCGCACCTGTTCAAGCGTGGCTACCGGGGCACCCACGCCGAGCACTCGCAGGGGGGCGGCATCGGCCTGTCGATCGTGCGCCGGCTGTGCAGCCTCTACGACTGGCACGTGCGCGTCGTGCCCGGCGACGGGCGCGGCGTGGTGGCGACGCTGCGCTTCGAGAGCGGCGGGGCCGGCGACGGCGACGACGGGTCCGACGGCGGGCCGCGCGGCTGAGCCGGACGTCCGGGGCGCGGTTCAGACGCGCAGCGGCTCGAGCCAGCCGTCGCGGACGGCGGTGCGGTCATCGAACAGGCCGAAGAACAGATCCTGCAGGCGCAGGGTTACCGGTCCGGCGCGCCCGGCGCCGACCTGGCGGCCGTCCACGGAGCGGATCGGGGTGATCTCGGCGGCGGTGCCGCACATGAAGAGCTCGTCGCACAGGTACAGGTATTCGCGCGGCAGGTCGCGCTCGACCACGTCGATGCCGGCGTCGCGCGCCAGCCGGATGATGGAGTCGCGGGTGATGCCGTTGAGCAGCGCGGCGCTTACCGGCGGGGTATGCAGCACGCCGTCGAAGACCAGGAACAGGTTCTCGCCCGCGCCTTCGCTGAGCAGGCCGGTCGATGCCAGTGCGATGCCCTCGCCGAAGCCGAGGCGCCGGGCCTCGCGTGCGACCAGCTGGCCCGACAGGTAGTTGCCCCCGGCCTTCGCGCCGGCGGGGATCGTGTTCGGGGCGAAGCGCTGCCAGCTCGACACGCAGGCGTCGATGCCCTCGGTGAGCGCGCCCTCGCCCAGGTAGGGCCCCATGGGCCAGCTGGCGATCGCGACGTCGACCGGCGTGTCGGCGCTCAGGCCGAACCCGCCCAGGCCGCGCCAGGCCAGCGGCCGCAGGTACGCCTGCTCGAGCCCGTTGCGGGCGACCACCTCGTGGCAGGCGGCGACCAGCCCGTCGACCGTGTACGGGATCGGCATCTCGTGGATCCGGGCGGACGCGAACAGCCGGCGGATATGGTCGTGCAAGCGGAAGATGGCGCTGCCCGACGGCGTGCGGTAGGCACGGATGCCTTCGAACACCGACGAGCCGTAGTGCAGGCCGTGCGACATGACGTGCGTGGTCGCCTCTGCCCACGGCTTGATGCCGCCGTTGTGCCAGATCCATTCCGGGTACTGCATGGCGCCGCTCCGCTGTCGGGGGCCGCCATTGTGCCGCAGGCGGTCAGAGCGTGATCCACCAGCAATCCATGTGGCGCCGCAGGCCGAAGGTGGTGCTGGACGGCGTCACGCCGTCGGACAGCGCCTGGTCGATGCGCAGCGCGACCGGCCGATAGCGGCGGCGGACCGGTTCGAGCGCCGCCGGCTGGGGGTCCGCGGTCGTGGCCGCGGCCGGCGTGGGCATGGCGGGCGGCAGTGCCGGTCCCGGCCCAGGCTCCGGGGCGGCCTCGAGCGCGGTGATGTCGAACAGCGGGCGCCGCGCGATCGCGTCCAGGCGCTCGAGGACCGCGTATCCGCTGCGCGTCGACATGCCGACCCAGTGGTAGCTGCGCGCGAGGCGGTTGGTATCGCCGGCGTCGATCGCCGCCGACACCTCGAACACCAGGTCCGGGATGCTGCGCGCGCAGCCGCCTCGGTAGGAGGACCCCGCACCGACGCCCGGACCGTCCGCGCGGACCGGCGCCTCCATCGCGCCCACGGAGTCGCAGCCGCGGTCGGTGTACATCGTCCCGCCGTCCGCGGTCGTGCAGCGGTGGATCTGGGCGTCTGCCGCCGGCAGGGCGGCGGCGACGGACGCGCCCCACAGCAGCGCGCAGGCCAGTGCGGGAGGGCGCGGGTACGGCATCACCGAAGGGTAGCGCGCGCCGGTCGCGCGAAGTAGCGCGGGACCGCGTTCAGTCCATCAGGTCGAGGATGGCCACGGTCGGCCGCGCCATGTTGAGCGTGTAGAAGTGGAGGGACGGCGCACCGCCCTCGAGCAGGCGGCGGCAGAGCCCGGCCACGACCTCGGCCGCCAGCTTGCGGACGCTCTCCACGTCGTCGCCGTGGGCGGCGAGGCGCTTGGCCAGCCAGCGCGGGATCTCCGCCCCGCAGGCCTCGGAGAACCTCTTCAGCTGGGTGAAATTCGAGATCGGCATGATGCCGGGCACGATCGGGACGTCGACCCCGGCAGCGCGGGCCTCGTCGACGAAGCGGAAATAGGCGTCGGCGTTGTAGAAGTACTGGGTGATGGCGCCGTTGGCGCCCGCGTCGACCTTGGACTTGAAGTGGCGCAGGTCGGCCAGCGCGTCCTCGGCCTGGGGATGGGTTTCCGGGTAGCAGGCGACCTCGATGTGGAAGTGGTCGCCGTGTTCGGCGCGGATGAACGCGACCAGGTCGGCTGCGTAGCGGAACTCGCCGGGCTGGCCCATGCCCGACGGCAGGTCGCCGCGCAGGGCCACGATGCGGCGGCAGCCGGCTTCGCGGTAGCGCTGGAGCAGGGCCGCGATCTCGGCGCGGGTGCCGCCGACGCAGGACAGGTGGGGCGCGGCGTCGAAGCCGTGGTCCTCGATCAGGCCGCGCACGGTGTCCCCGGTGTAGCTCAGCGTCGAACCGCCGGCGCCGAAGGTGCAGGAGACGTACTCGGGCCGGTAGGCCTTGAGCCGGGCCGCGGTGCGGTCGAGCTGCGCGCGCTGCTCATCGTTCTTCGGCGGGTAGAACTCGAAGCTGATCGGTCTCATGGCATCCGTCGCGGCCCCCGGGGTGCCTGATCATATCGCTTTATCGCGATGGAGGGGATGAGATGACCGCCCGGCGGTCGGGCCCGCGCGTGCATGACGGTGGGGGAGGAGCGCCCAGCGCGGATCGCGCCGCGGCGGTCCCGCGGCCAGCCATTCCCGGGTCGCGGCGAAGGCCCGGTCGATGAGCGTGGCGCTGCGGGAGAAATCGTAGGCGTGCACCTCGAGCGGACACAGCGGCGGGACGACGACGAGTTCGCAGCGGTCGGCGAAACGGTCGATGTCGGCGAGGAGCTGGCGCATGGCCAGCAGGTTCAGTGCATGCAGCGCCATCGCGAGCGCGCTGCGCGGCGGCGAGCCGAGCGCGCAGGAGGAACCCGTGGGCAGCACGAACATGCGGCGGGCACCCAGCGACAGCGCGGCGGCCAGGGGCGTGTTGCTGGAGATGCCACCGTCCATGAGCGCGCGCCCGCCGATCTCGACCGGGGGGAAGACCCCGGGCAGCGCGGTGCTCGCCTGCAGCGCATCGACCGCGTCGCCGGACGACAGCACGACCTCGGTGCCGTCGAGGACATCGGTCGCCACCACGTGGCAGGGGATGCGGGACTCTTCGAGGCGCCGGAACGCGAGCCCGGCCCGGATGAGCGCGCGCAGGTGCCGGGGACGCGCGACGTGGTCGCGGCGGCCCAGGGCACACAGCAGGGACCCGCCCAGGGTCAGCGGGAAGACGTCGGCCCGGCGCAGGCCGCGCCAGATGGCGTCCAGCCGGGCGACGCCGCGTCCGTCCGGTGCGCCGGCATGGCAGGCGCCGTTGAGCGCGCCGACCGAGGCACCGACGACGAAGTCGGGCGTGATGCCCGCCTCGGCAAGCGCCTTGAGCATGCCCACCTGCACCGCGCCCAGGCTGCCGCCGCCGGCGAGCACGAAGGCCGTCCCCGGCGCGGGAGTGCTCATGCCCGGGCCGCGGGACGCTCCGGTTCCGCGGCGCGCCCCCGCGCCAGCGCGGCTTCGATCCGGAGGTTCTCGAGGTCCCTGCCGACGGACGCCGCCGCGACCAGCCCGCGTCCCCGGAAGTAGCGCGCCGTGAAGTCGCGCCGCGACAGGTCGCCGTCGATGTCGATGCGATCCCAGCCCTGGGCGACGCCGGTGAAGCGGAGCTCGACGCCCTGGTGGTGGGTCCAGAAGAAGGGCACGTCGGTGAAAGGCCGGTTTGCCCCGAGAATGTTCGCGGCCGCCGCCTGGCCCTGCCGCTGCGCATGCACCCAGTGCTCGACGCGCACCATCGCGGCTCCGTGCGGGTAGCGCGCGACGTCGCCCGCGGCGAAGATGCCGGGCACCGCGGTGCGCAGGCAGGCGTCGACCACGATGCCCTTGTCCACCACGATCCCGGTGCCGGCGGCGAGAGCGGTGCGCGGCGTGACTCCGACCCCGACCACGACCATGCCGGCGCGGACCCGGGTGCCGTCCCCCAGCCGCACTTCGCGTCCGTCATAGCCGGCCACCGTCGCGCCCAGGTGGAAGCCGACGCCCGCCGCGCGGTGCAGGCCGGCGATG